>VGRQ01000794.1 GCA_016875315.1 Deltaproteobacteria bacterium
TGGCCGACGGCGGCTTCGGCGCCCGCCTCGCCAGCGACGGCACGCGCGCGTGGGTGGCCGCCCCCTGGGCCTGCGCGGTACACGCCGTGGATCCCGGCGAGGCGCCGGTGACGATCTTCGAGGGACCACGCGACACCTTCTGCGGCCTCGGCCTCGCGCCGGGGCTGTGGGGCGCGCCCGGCAACGGCGGGGCACTCTACGCCAGCACAACCGCGCTCGCGACCGGGAGCCAGCTCGGCGGGGTGATCGCGGGCAACGCGGACGCGTGGGTGGCCTCCACCGCCACCGGCTACCGCGACCAGGCCGGTCGCGACACCACGCTGGGCACCCGTCCCGACGCGTTGTTGCTCGACGGGACCGCGGGGGCCGCCCACGGCGACGTGTCGGTGTGGGTGGACGGCGTTCCCGAGCCGCGCACCACGCCCGGCGACGAGCGTGGCTACGCCCTGGCCCGCTGCGACGCCGACGGCGACGGCGACACCGAGCTCATCGTGGGCGTACCCGGCCTTGGCCTCGTGGAGATCGACGGCGTCCCGGTGGGGCCCGGGACCGGCCGCTTCGGGGCGTCGCTCGCCTGTGGTTCGCCGGGGACGATCTACGCCGGCGCCCCGGCCGCTGGCGCCTTGCACCACGGCGCGGCCTACGCGATCACCGGCGGCACCGCCGTCGAAGTCGCGACCGGCAACGAGCTCGACGAGCTGGGCACGGCGCTGGCGGTGGCGAGCGGCCACCTGCTGGTGGGGGCCCCCGGCCCCGCTGCGTCGCCGGGGCGGGTGGTGGTGATCGCGCTTGAGTAGGGTGTCGCGGTGCTGATCCTCCTCCCCGGCATCCAGGCCGGTCCCGCCGAGTTCGCGCGGCTGGTGCCGCTGTTGCGCCGGGAACACCTCGTGCTGCCCCTGCCCGACAGCACCGCCGACCGCCTGCCCGACATCGCCGCCCAGCTCGATCTCCCCGCGGGGGAGCACGACTTTCTCTGTGCCAGCTTCGGGGGCCTGCTCGCCTGGGCCTTGCCGCGCGGCCGGGTGCGAAGCCTCGTGACCATCGGCACCCTGCCCTCGCGCACCGAGGCCGCCGAGCGCAGCGGACGCGCCGGTCGCTGGCTGCACCGCGTTCCCGGCCCGCTGTTCCGCCGGTGGTACCGCGACCGCGTGCGCGCCTCGCTGGAGGAAGACAGCGCCGACCCCGAGCTCGTCGCCTCGGTGCGCCTCCCCTCCCCCGCCGTGCTCGCCGCCCGCCTGCGCGCCATCGGCCACTGGGGCCTTACCGCCCGCCCCCCGGCGCCCGCCACCTGGCTGTGGGGCGTCACCGACCGCTTCGTCACCTGGGACAAGGGCAGCGTCGCCGCCCTCGGCATGGTCCCCGAGATTCTCCCCGGCGGACACCGGCCGCACCTGTCTCACCCGTCGCTCGTGGCAGCCTACACGGGCCTACAAGGGCCTACAAGGTGCCGGAGGTTAAGGGTTAAGACTTAGCCCTTGACGCGTCAAGGCCCCCCGAGCCGCACGAATCGCTCGTCCAGGAGCCCCACGAGCACGCTCTCCCCCCGCTCGTCCACCCGGAACTCCGCGTAGCGAGCGGTGGCGTAGGCGCTCGCCTGTCCCTCCTCGAAGTAGAAGCCGTCGGTGCCGAGGCGAACATCGCGAGAGCGCCCGCGCACGCGGTACACCATATGCGCGTCGCCCTCGCCCCGCGACAGCGAGGCCACGTCGTTCCCGTCGAGGTCGAGCGCCAGCATTCCCTCGTCCGAGTCGAGATCGATGTCGCGACCCAGCGCGTAGCGCAAGGTCATGTAGTCGCCCTGCATCAACGAGCGTGGATCGGCCACGGCGAGTTCCAGGCGCACGCGCACCCCGCTGGACAGCACCCGTTCTTT
>VGRQ01000795.1 GCA_016875315.1 Deltaproteobacteria bacterium
GTGGGTGTCGAAGCAGTAGCAGGTGGGGCAG
The DNA here is from genome assembly GCA_016875315.1 of Deltaproteobacteria bacterium. Lineage (GTDB taxonomy): Bacteria > Myxococcota_A > UBA796 > UBA796 > SXON01 > SXON01. The sequence continues at coordinate 32 of VGRQ01000795.1, forward strand.
ACCAGGTTGCACGTGCCGCAGCCGAAGCAGGCCGTGGAGTGGCGCTCCCAGACCGGCGACTGCCAGGTGCGGGAGAGCACCTCCGACAGGGCCGCCACGGAACCTGGGAGCTGGCGCCCGAAGGGAGCGGGGCGGCTCTCCACGTACTGGCGCCGCGCGGCCTCCGGGTCGTCACAGGGAGCGGCGGCAAGGGACGCGGCGAGCGCCTCGCCCAGCTCGGTCTGCGCCTCCACGAGGACGTCCCCACCCACGGGGGTCAGCAGCACGTCGGCGCCGTCTCGGTGGTCCAGCGCCCCCGTCGCCTGGCAGAAGCAGCGCTCTCCGCAGGGGGTGCGGCAGGCGTAGGCGATGATCGCCGCCGCCTCCCGCCGCGCCAGGTAGTGGGGGTCGGGCTCCCCCTCCCGGTTGACCCGGTCCATGAGCGCGATGCCCTTGAGGTCGCACGGACGCACTCCGGCCAGCACCCGCTCGCAGTCGTCGATGAGGGGCTCGGCGTGGAAGCTCCCATCCGGCAAGCGGCGCCACGTGAACAGCACCTCCCGCCCCGGCGAGAACGCCTTGCCAGGCGGCAGCACCGTCGGGCGGTAACCCTCGAAGGCGAGCGCGGCGCCGGGAGCAACAGGAAGGAAGCGCAAGCCCCCGTCCGGGGCATCCTGCGGGAACAGGACCAGGCGGGTCGCGGAGAGCCCCGCGATCCAGGCCAGGACGGCCGCTTCTGGTGCCAAAGTGGGGCGCATCTCTCGACCACCTCCCTCCCCCCTGTCGATTATCCACCAACGGGGGCTCGTGGCAATCCACCGGCGGCCGGCCAGGCTCGGGGGTGTCGGCTCCGTAACCATTGGCCCGCCCCCGCGTCCTCGCCCATGGTCATGGGTCCAGGGCGCAGGGGACGACGCAGCGGAGTCCGGCGACCCGGTCGCCGCTCCGGTACCCGACGAGCACCCGCCACGTTGCGAAGCGACGAGATGCGTGGTAGGCGGATCACCCTGTTCGGCTGGAACCTCTTCTGAATCGACGAGCCCTGACAGGCCGCGTCCAAGCGCGTCCGCGAGAGCGATCGAGCCACATGGCGCACCGCACCCGACATCGCGGCTTGCTGCTCGCGATTGGCCTGTCGCCGCTGCTGTTGGGGGGGAAGTGCAGCCCGTCCCTCGAGGAGGCCGGCGCCGCGGTGCTGCTGACTGCCCCCGTGGCGCTCGGGGTCACCGCCCTTGTGCTGTGGGGGCTCTCGACGCTCTTCAGGCCGGCCGTGCCCGCGCTGGCCGTGCGCTGGCGCCCGGTGAGGCTCGCCGTCCTGGCGTGGCTCGCCGTCGGGCTGGTGGTGGCGCTCCCCATCGCGCCGCGCGCCTTCGTGTGGACCTGGGTCCCGATGGCCCACGCGACCTACGGGGCGTGTGTCCTCGCGTGGTCCCTGCTCGTCTGGCGCATCTGGATCCGCAAGCGCCCCGCGGACGCGTTCGTCGGCGCGCCGCTCTACGTGCACCTGCTCCTGACGCTCCCGGCGCTCCCGATGTCCCAGATGCGCCACGTCCCGAGCCCCGACGGCGGCGTGTGGGAGCCCGTCATGATGACCTGGGTCTTCACCGGCTTCCTGGGCATTCCGGCGGGGGTGGTGCTGCTGGTGCTCATCGCCGAGGGCGTCGTGCGACGACGCCGCGCCGCGCGACTGGAATAGCACCCCGGAAGGCGATCCACCGGCGATCATGTCCTGAGACGCTCCGGCGAGCCCCTTGGCCCGCGCCCCCAGCCTCGGCTATGCTCACGGGTCCATGATGCACGGGACCACACGGCGGGGGCTCGGGGAGCGGCTGCGCAGTCGCGCGGGGGGCCTGGCGCTC
>VGRQ01000796.1 GCA_016875315.1 Deltaproteobacteria bacterium
CGCGGCGGCGAGCGCCCGCTGCGCGGCGGCGGCCTCCTCGGGGCTGAGGTTCCCCGATCGCTGCTCGGCCTGCACCCGGCTGCGCGCCCGGGCCAGGGTGCGCTCCAGTTCTTGCGCTCGTCCCTCCGCGGTGGCCTGGTCCCGCGCGCGCGCGCTGTCGCCGAGGCTGCGCGCGTCGTGCTCCGCGTCTCTCAGGGCCGAGTCGAGGTTTCGCGAACGTCCCTCGGCTCCGTCGAGCGAGGGGTCGTCGAGGTGGCGCTGGGCCTCGGCCACGGCGCGGTCGACCCGCTCCCAGGACTTCATCCCCTCTTCGAGGGAGCTGCCGTGCTGGTCGCGGGCGCGGCCGGTCTGCTCGCGCAGCGCCGCCTGCTCCTCGGCGAGCGACTCGAGCTGCTCGCCGAGCTTCGACATCGCCTCCTGCATCTTCCCGTCTTGCCCGGAGCCGCTCTTCATCGACTCCTCCACGCCACCGGCCATCTCCTCCAGCAGTCGCGCCACGCGCGCCATCTCGGCCCGGGCGGTGTGGTCGTCGCCGGTGGCGATCGCCTTGCGCGCCATCGCCATGGCCGCCTCGAGCTCGGTGCCTCGCTGCTCGAAGAAGTCCTTGAGGCCGCCTCGTTCCAGCGCGCCGGCCCGTGCCTTCACCTCGTCGTAGAGTCGCGACAGCTGGTCGAGCCGCGCCATCGCCTGCTGGCGGTTGAGGTCGGGAAGCTCGTCGTCCAGCTCCTGGGCCTCCAGCGCCAGTTGCCGCACCAGGCGCATCAGCTCGCCGAGGGCCGCCATCCGCTGCAGCTTGTCGAGCAGGTAGACGGCCTCCTCGAGCTTCTCCACCGCTCCGGCGTGCAAGAGCGCCAGCCGCGCGGCGTCGCTGGCGCTGAGCTTGCCGTCGGGCAGCCCACGCGCGAAGGCCACGAACGCACGTCGCGACTTCGCGACGTCTGAGGCGAGGCGCGCCGAGAGGGTGGACTCGGCCAGGTCGCCCATGCTGGCGAAGGCGTCGTCGAAGGCCGTGTAGCGCTGGTCGAGCTGCTCGGCGAGGCGCCCCGCGCCCAGGCCGTCGCTCGCCAGCGGCGAGGGATCGACGAGCCCGTCGGCCAGCACCGGCAAGAGCGCGGCAAGGAGCCTCTCGATCAACTCGCGGTTGCGGGCGGCGGAGCCCGAGGCCCCGGTGACGGTGAGCTCGATGGGCGACGACCAGCCCATCTTCGCGCCCGACACCTCGTCGTTGTCGAGCGCCCCAACCCGCAGGCGCGCCTTGGTGCCAGCGGCGAGGCCGAGGTCGGCCACCGAGACAGTAGGCGCGTCTTCCACGGTCCGCGGCACGTCGATCAGCGTGCGGAGCACGCGCTGCTCGGCCGCCCCCCCCGCGACCACCTCGACGACCACCTTGGCCACGCCGAAGTCGTCTTTCGCCGCGAACCTGAGCTCGATGGTGTCGTCGGCTTTCAAGACGAGGCGCGGCGGGAGCCCGAGCGCCACGTCGGGCGCGAGGTCGGGCTCAGGGACGATGCGGTGGTCGGCGCTAGGCCCGGCGGGGAAGAGGAAACGCCAGGTTCCCTCGTCGCCCACGGTGAAGCTCGCCCTCAGGCCGCGCCCCTCCACCAGTTCCACCGGCAACGGCGCCGCCTCGTAGGCCACGAAAGACGCTGACTCGTGCTCGTCGGCGGTGCGCGCCCGCACCTCCACGACGGTGCCGCGCGGCGCGTGTACCTCGCCGTTGGTGTTGGGTACCTCCACGGGATCGAGCCGCGTGTAGGTGGGGTACAGGTAGCGCAGCGTGATGTCGCCGAGCATCACGCGGGGCCCGTCGGCCAGGACGGCCGGCGGCGATGGGCTGGCGCGCGGGGCGGCAAACAGGCTCTGCAA
>VGRQ01000797.1 GCA_016875315.1 Deltaproteobacteria bacterium
CGATCCCAGCCAAGCTCCTCGGCGGTGGCCCGGAGCACACCCTCCAAGTGCGAGCGGGGAATGCATGGGCGCCCGGCTGCGTCGCGAGCCAGCACCGCATCCACCACACCCGCTCCGGCCCCGGTGCCCGTGTGGAGGTCTTCCTCCAGGGTGACCCGCAGCACCCTCCGTGTCCACGTCGGCGCTGCTGGACGGGGGGGCGCCGCACCACCCGCGACCTGGTGCCCGGGTGGCGCCTGTCGTGTTGGCGTCCTCCCACCGTCCTTCCGCAGTTTCGCCCTCACTGTACACCTCCCTCGATGGCGCCCGCCGCGCCGGGCCCGGGCTCGTGATCGGCCGCGCGAGCGCGCCCGAGCCTCGGGATCTCCGCCACCTCGACCAGGTCGGGCACTCGACTGAGCACCGTCCGGCCCTGCGGCCCGGCGACCAGTTCCTCCCAGGGCGCGGTGACCCCTGCGTCGCGCAGCGCGGACTTCGCGCTCGGCGCCAGTTCTTCGAAGGCCATCCGCCCCACGTGCTCGCCGGAGCGCAAGGCCTCCACGAGCGAGCGGAGCTGGCCGCGTCCGGTGCGCTTGCCCGCCGCCGCCCCGTAGAGCGCGCGCCCCCGCTCCCACAGTCCCTGGACGGAGGCCAGCGGCGACTCCTTAGCGCCCGCCCGGAGCACGCGCAGCGGGCGCCCGCTCGTGACGAGGCGGGTGCCATCAACCGTGCCAAGCGCCACCATCCGGCGGGCGTCGATCGGGTCGTCGGGCCATGCGCCGGTGAAGACCGCCCAGTCGGCGACGGAGGCGTCGATCCCCCCGCGGTAGAGGCGCTTCGCGCTGTCGGCGAGTCGCTCAGCCACCGCGTGCAGGCGGTGGAAGGGGACGGACGGCCGCGCGATGGCCACGCCGGCGCCGATGCTGATCGGCGATGCCGGGTTGCCGAGGGGGAGCTCGGCCAGCTCGCGGGCGTAGTTGACGAGGAAGGGCAGCGCGAACCGGGCCCGGCAAACGAGCAGGAGGTCGTCGCCCCCGAGCATGAGGAGCTGGTACGGACGCACGCCCTCGAACGAGGCGAGCGTGTCGGCGTCGAGGCGCCCGAAGGTGGCGACGAGCGCCTTCACCACGGCCTCTCGCACGGCAACGCGCATCGCGTGGAAGAACGCCTGCACGGCCGACTCTCGTTCGGCCCATTCCCGCCCCGCCACCGCCGCCTCGACGGCGGCCTGCCGCCTTCCAATCCCGTTCCCATCGGCGTGCACCACGGCGAGGTACTCGTTGCCACACAGCGCGTTGAAGTCGCTCGGCGCCTGCCACGCACCGCCGAACAGGGGCAGAATGCCCGCGCCCTGCAAACGACCGATGGTGTCCTTCGTCTCGCCGTCCGCGAAACGGTCGCCGGCTTTGGCCCGGTCGGCGCTGGCCGACGACACCAGGTGGGTTTCCCCCGCGTGCAGCCAAGTGGCGCTGGCCACCCCTCGCCCCGAGAGCTGGCACAACTCCAGTTGCGGCACGCCCTCGGGAAGCCAGGCCGACACCGGGGCCTCGTCCGCGGCGAGCGCGCCGTCGCCGGCCTTGCCCAACTTCACCTCGTACCGCAACCCGGGGAGGCGCGCGTCGAGGTGCGAGCGGACAGCCATGATCGCGCTGGCGGCTTGCTGGTCGTGGACGAGGAACACGAAGTGGCCACCATCCATCGCGAGAATTCCGGCGTCGCTCAGCGCGCGCGCGGGGTCGTCATCTCCGGCCCCGGCGGGCAGCGGGTCGCCGGCCACGCGAGCAGGGAGCTTGGCACCGGGCAACACCGGCGGCCGCGCGCCGCTGGCGTATAGGGTGCGGTGCAGCACGCCAGGCAGTTCGACCCGCAAAACCTCGCCAAGACGC
>VGRQ01000798.1 GCA_016875315.1 Deltaproteobacteria bacterium
TCCGGGGGCGGGGTCGCCACGCTGGCCGGCTTGTCGCCGGCCGCGCTCGCAGCGCTCGCGCCGCGCGGCTCCCGGCGATCTCGGCCCTCGCTGCGCTCAGACCGAGATCGCCCCATCCCTAAATGACGAGTTCCCAATCCTCACGTTGACCAGCGCGGGCTTGCCGCTGGCCAGGGCGCGGTCGATGGCGGGACGGATCTGGTCGGGCGACACCACGTACACGCCGTGGCCTCCGAGCGCCTCGACCATGAGGTCGTAGCGGGTACACTCGAGGCCGGTGGCCGGGGCGCGCTCGTGGCCGAACAGTTGGACTTGTCCCCGGCGAATCTGGGTCCAGGCGCCGTCGTTGCCCATCACGCCCACGAAGGGGATCTTCTGGCGCGCCGCCGCCTCGTACTCCATGCCGTTGAGCCCGAAGCTCCCGTCGCCGTAGATGACGAAGACCGGCTCGCCGGGGCGCGCGAGCTTCGCCGCCATCGCGAATGACGGCCCCACGCCGAGGGTGCCGAGCGGGCCCGGGTCCATCCAGTGGCCGGGGCTCCACACGTCGACCACCTTGGCGGCGGTGCCCACGATGTCGCCGCCGTCGCACACCACGGTGCTGTCGCGCGGCATCGCGGCGGCGAGCTCCTTGCTGAACCGCAGCGGGTTGACGGGGATGGCGTCGCTGTGCATCTCCGCCTGCATCTTCGCGAGGCGGGCGTCCTCGAAGCCGCGGACGGTGGCCACCCAGTCGTTGCCAGGGCGACGGCCGGCCTCGGCGAGCTGTCGCATGACGAGCCCGGTGTCGCCCACCAGTCCCACGTTGGCGCCGCGGTTGTGGCCGATCACGTCGGGGTCGAGGTCGACGTGGATCACCGTGGTGCCCGGGTGGATGTCGTTGCCGTAGTTGAGACGGAAGTCCCAGGGCGTGCCGAAGACCACGATGACGTCGGCGGTGCCGAGCGCCTTGTTGCGGCAGAGGCGGAAGAAGCGCGGGTCGTCGGGGCGCAGGGCGCCGCGCGCGCCGCCGTTGAGGAAGGCGGGCAGGTCGTAGCGCTCGACGAACTCGCCGATCGCGTCGCGGTAGGGCGACCACCACCATTGCGTGCCGACGAGGGCCACCGGCCGCGCCGCGCGGGACAACAGGTCGGCCGCGCGCAACACCGCCGCCGGGTCGCCGCCCGCCACCGACTCGGTGCGGTAGTTCTCGGGCCAGTGCAGGTCTTCGGTGCGCTCCATGTGCATCAACACGTCGAGCGGCATCTCGAGGAAGACCGGGCCGGGCACGCCGGTGGTGGCCTTGCGGAAGGCCATCGCCATGAAGTCGGGGATGCGACGCGTTTCCGGGACGGTGACCGACCACTTGGTGATGGAGCGCAACAGCGTGACGTGGTCCATCTCCTGGAGGGAGCCCATCCCCGAGAAGAACCGTGGCCCCTGCCCGCCGATGAGGATCATCGGCGTGCCGCCCCGCATCGCGTTCGCGGCCGCGGTGACCGCGTCGGTCACCCCCGGGCCCGCGGTGACCAGCGCGATGCCCGGCTTCCCCGTGGCCCGCGCCCAGCCCTCGGCGGCGTGACCGGCGCTCTGCTCGTGGCGGAAGTCGACCACCCGGATCCCGTGGTCGAGGCAGCCGTCGTAGATGTGCTGGATGTGGCCACCGCAGAGGGTGAACACGTGGCTCACTCCCTCCTTGTGCAGGGCATCGGCGACGAGGCGGCCGCCGTGGACGTGAGGCATGAGACGCTCCCGGGGCCCGGCAACTATCCAGGCGGCGGCTCGCCCGTGCCCTCGACGACCGGCGGCCCGAGCACCGCGCCCGGGAACACCTCGGCCGCCTCGCAGGCGCAGGTGGCGTCGGCGGCCCAGCAGGCGCGG
>VGRQ01000799.1 GCA_016875315.1 Deltaproteobacteria bacterium
CTTTCGCTTCGACGGCGACCGGGTTCGCTACCACGCGGCCGCGGTGATGGTGAGCGGCCTCGCCGGCTCGCTCTTCTGCGCTGCCGCCGAGGAGCTGGCCGCGGCGGGCAGCATGAGCGCCGGCGAGGCGCGTCGCCTCCTCTACCCGCTCGCGGCCGAGAGCCTTCAACGTGCCGCAGAGGGTGGTCCCGCCGTGCTCACCGGGCCAGCCGCACGCGGCGATGTCGCGACCATACTCGAGCACGTCAATACCATCGGTCCCGATCAACGCGCCGCCTATGAGGCCTTGTCGGCCTTGATGGTGCGCTTGCGGCGCAACGCACAATCTCCGGCTTGAAGAATTGCGGTTTTTGGGCGCGTGGGTATATTGACGGTGCAGGCAACCCCTGCGGGAGTCCGGGATGCTCGACGGATACATCATCGGGCGGATCCAGAAGCAGCGCGAGGCTGCCGAGGCGGAGCGCGCGCCGATGAGGATCTCCATCCCACAGCCTCCGCCCGCGAGCGGCCAGCGCGAGGCCGACGACGTGCGCCCCCGTGATAACGACGACCCCGCGGAGCGTGGCGTCGTCGATGTCGACTTCAGCATCTAGTTTCACTTCGTCTCGGTTTTCGCGGCGTCTCAAGGTCCTCCTCGGCGCCTTAGCCACCGTGCTGGCGTTGCTCGCCCTCGAGGGTGGGCTTCGCCTCGTGATGGGGCCGCCGCCGCCACCCGTCCGGGTGTTTGGCGCCCTCAAGGACTACGACCAGTACCTCAGCGAACAGGGCGTCTACATCGTCGCGAACTACGTGCAGAACAACGCCCCGACCATCCCGCTCCAGTCCAAGACCCCGCGGTGCGCCGTGCTCGGGGGCAGCAGCGTCCACGACGGCTCCCCGTCGGTGCCCACGGCGGCGGAGTTCCCGGCGCTCATCGGCGAGGCGGTAGGCATCCCCGTCGTCAACCTCGGTGCGCCGGGGCTCGACAGTTTCGACATGGTGCGCATCGTGGAAGACTTGGTGCAGTGGAAGTGGAGCTGCATCGTCCTCTACGGCCCCCACAACGACTTCGGCAACGCCTTCTTCCAGGCGCGCTTCGGCACGCCGCTGGGGGCATTCGGCGCCCGCGCCCTCGCGTTCATGGAGCGTTTCCAACTCTTCACGCAGGTGGCACGGCTGGTCAACGCCACTGGCGGCACGCGGCTCAAGGGCAACGACCACGGTGCCCCCTCTGGCCTCGACGACGAGCGTTTCGAGCGGATCCTCCGGTACCTGGAGCAGAATCACCGCCGCATGGCATGGCTCGCCGAGCAACACGGCATCGAGACGATCATCGTCTCGCCGGTGGGTCACACCCTCAACCAGCCCGGCGATCCCTGCACCAGCCCCGGATGCGCCTGGCCCATCTACAAGCAAGCGATGAACACCGCCGACTGGAACCCGCAGAAGGCAGCCCAGCTGTTCCGCGAGGCCCGCGACGCCGATCGCATTGGGCTCCGGGCGCCGACCGCCGCGACCGAGGCCCTGCACCAGGTGGCCATCGACACCGGCTCGGTCTGGGTCGACGCCGAGAAGATGGTGCCCCAGCACCAGCTGGTGCCCCTGCCCTCGCCGCTGTTGTTCACCGACGGCGTACACTTCACCGCGGCCGGCCACCGGGCCATGGCCGAGGCGATCGCGCCGGCCGTGCGGCAGGCCGTCGCCGGGCGCTGAGTACACGAGATAGGCGGCGCGACGATGGCGCGAGACGGGAACCGCTCGGGCGACCAGGACGCCCTCGCCGAGTTCGAGAAGATGTTCGGCAAGAGCCCGAAGTCGGCGTCCGCGTCCCCGCCCCGCCCTACTCCCACCAAAGCACCAGGCGTCCCCGCCCGGCCAGCG
>VGRQ01000800.1 GCA_016875315.1 Deltaproteobacteria bacterium
CCGCCGGCGATCTCGGCGGCGTAGCCGAGTTCCGACAGAGCTTCCACGCTCACGCCCGTGCGCTGGCTCATCTCCTCCAGATCGTCACCGACAGTGGCGAAGTGCCGGGCGGCCCCGAGCAACGATCCGACGGCGGCCGCGCCGATCCCCGCCATCCGGACGCCGACCGCACGCAGCCCCTGGCCGAAGGCTTCCAGCCGCTTCTGGGCGCGCCGCAGCCCGGCGCTGAGCTTGTCGCTCACGCCGAGTTCGACAAATGCCCGTCCGGCTCGGATGCCACGCGTGTCGGCCATTCAGTTGCCCCTCCGGATGCTGTTGCGCCACAGCAGCGGGAGCTTCGGGCGCTCCCTTTCCAGCGCCGGCCCCATGTATGGACGGGCCGCGATCTTGACTGTGCGTTTCTCGCGCCGACCGAGACGCCGCCGCGTCACTGTCGCTGGCCCGCCGTACTCAAGCACGTTCGGCGCGGTGCTCCGCTTGAAGCCGGCGGGACCGACAACGACCGAGTCGCTGCTCCGGTCGTACCCGAACAGGATGAGTCGGCGCAGGCTCCCCTCGTGCGAGTACGGCGGTGAACCCGCAGGCGCGGACCCCTTGCGCTTGCGGATGCTGGTGCGGGCCGCGGTGCGGATGAAGGCGCCGGCCTTGGAGAGCGCCTTGCGCTTGGCGGCATCGACCGCGCCGATCACCGCGGCGCGGTCGAAGAAGAGGTCTTTGATCCGCATAGTGATCACGGGGACGCCTCCTGTACGACTCCATCCATGCGCGGCATGCGCCCGTCGATGAACACGTCCTTGAGAACCGACACGTCGGCCCGGATCGGCCGTCGGGGCCGGGCGAAGGGATCGAAGTCGGACGCGCGGAAGGGCCGGGTTCGCTTGCGGTCGCGCTGCGAGTTGGCGATGAGCGCCATGACGTTCGACGCGATCGCCCATTCGTGGCGCTGGCGACCCTCGGCCATCGCCACGAGCTCTCGGAGCGTCAGGGGGCCGGGATGGACCCCGGCGACTCCGGCGCACCGCCAGACGAGACTCCAGGCGTCGGCGGCCCTGCACCCGTCAGCGCCGCCTCCGCGATCCGCTCCAACTCCCCTCCCTCCACCAACCGGTCGATCCGCTTCTCCACCAGATCGCGGGCCTTGTCCATCACGCCCCGCGTCGCCGTGAGCACCCGCCCGAGGTTCCGGCGGTCCCTCGGGCTCGGGCAGAAACTGACGAGCTCCTCCAGCAGCGCGGCGGTGGCGTGCTCGATCGCATCGCCAGCCATCGCGCGTCCGAAGTCCTCGTCGGAGACGCTTCGCTGATCCGCCTCGGTCTTGCACACGGCGTAGACAACGTCGCAGAGGAGCACCGGGTCCTTGATGAGCCGCTCGATCAGGCCGCCGCTGCCCTCGACCACCTGCATCAGGTCCGTGCCCGTGAGCCCCCGTACGCGCTTCAGCGCGGCGACGTTGATCTCGACCGTCCATTCACGCCCTCCGTTGTCCTTGAACGTGCGCATGCGTGTCCGTGCTCCTTCGATCGCTCGTGAATCAGCCGCCGATCCAGGTGGGGGCGGTCGTCGAGTACGTCACCTTGGCCGTGACGGAGACGGTGATGGCTTCCTCCAGCGCCTCGTTGCGGCTGAAGTTGGTGATGGAGAAGTCCGCCTGGAGGCCCTGCCCACTCGTCTCATCCAGGATCTGGAAGCCGATCGGGTCGTTGTTGAAGAAGGCGTTCTTGATGGCGGTGAACCCGGCGTCGGCCGTGTCCCAGACCATCTCGAACTCGACGCTGGCCTCCTTGAGGGTGGCGACCGTGGCCCGCCAGCCGCTGTTGGCGCGGGTAGTCACGTCCGCCTCGCCAGCCTCCAGGT
>VGRQ01000801.1 GCA_016875315.1 Deltaproteobacteria bacterium
AGTTTCCATGGCCAGCCGCCCAGGCTGACCTGTGACCGCGCTCCTGAAAAGCATGGTTGGTCGCCTAGTATGGCCAGCAGTTTGGCAGATCGCGTTGAATGAACATTCATTCACCATTCCCCGCCCCTCGCAGCCCCTCGGGTGAGGCCCGTAAGTGCTTGAAATTTCAAGGATTGGCGAATCGATCACCCCCGTCGCCGGCGAGATCCCGGCGTTGCGGTTGCGGCACTTCGGCTGGGGCGGCTGGCTGTCCCGGGATGAACCGGGATCCGCCAACGGGTATCGCCGCTACACCACCCACGCCACCGGTAGCCGCGCGACGTCGCCCTCGCCGAACAGGCGAACCCGGTCGCGGCAGCGGCCGCACACCGGGTAGATCCTCACGATGCCGGCCTCGCCCACGAGGCCGCCCAGCTCCCGCTCCAGCAGGCCCATGCGCGCTGCCGTGCCCACCACCTCGTAGGCCCCCACGCGCACGCGCTCGCCCGCGAAGCGCAGCAGCTCGTCCACCCGGCGGCCCTTGTTCTTGTCGCCGGTGTCGACGATCACCACGTGGAGCATCGCGCCCTCGGGGCCCACTGCGCCGGCGGGGCTCCGGGCTACCACTTCATGCGGAACGCCTCGATCCCCGCGCGCTCGCCGTCCACCACCTCGGCCAGCGATCTCGCCTGGCGATCCAGGTGTCGCTGGTAGCTCGCCTTCGTCCCTTGCCATTCAACCTCCCGGGCCAGGGCAGCTTCCCACAACTCCACGAGCAGTTTCAAGGTCGGCTCGCGCAGGCGAACCGGCACGCGCGACTTCTCGTCGTAGACGAAGTCCTCGGGCCGCACGCGGCGCCGGTGTAGCGCCTCGAGCACCGCCCGGTCGGCGAGAAACCGGAATGGCTCCATCAGGTCGGAGGCCAGCGCGGCGTGGCGACCGTTCGCGGCGTGGAGAATCCCGGCGTAGGCGTCGAGCCCAGCCGAGAGCGTGGCGAGCCAGGTGCGCCGATACAGCATCGTGTAGAGGAGGTTGAGCATCGCGTTCACGGGGTCGCGGGCGCCCCGGCCAGTGCGGCCCGGCCACGGGAAATCCGCGCCCACGAGCTCGGGCCACGCGCTGAACCAGGCGTGTGCCGCCTGGCCCTCCACGCCGCGGAGGCGGTCGATCGACTCGGCGCACGTGGCGAGCTTCGCCAGCCCGGCCAGCATCTCGAGGATGTCGTCGCGAGACTCGCCCTGTCGCCGCAGCAGTAGGCGCGTGTTGCTGATCTTCGCCTCGACGAGCGCCCGGGCCACCGGCAGGCCGTTCCGGGCGTCGCGCCCCCAGGCCCACTGGCGAATCGCCCTCGGCGACGGGGAGCGCACGCCGTCGGGCAACACCAGGCCCAGCGGACTGCCGTCGCGCCGGTGGAGCGCCACGGGCACGCGGTGCTGCATCGCGTGGTTGTACAGTGACGGCGCGATGAAGTGACCGCCCAGCACCACCACCTGGGCGAGGTTCGCCCAGGCGATGCACTGGGGCGGCAGGCCCTTGCGCTCGATCCACAGGCCGTGCTTGCGTCCCGACACCCGCGCGTCGCCGCTCACGATGTAGGCCACGCGCTTGTCGGGCCCCTGGCTCGCCACCGGCGAGCGCCACCGTCGCTCCTCCTCCCCGGGGTCGGGACCGGAGGCGAGCAGGCGCATCCAGCTTCCTTCCTCGCCGAGCGAGGCCAGCGCCTTGTCGTCCCCCGCGAGCTCGGCGAAGGAGCGCACCACCTCCGGGCCATCGCGGTCGCGTCGCCTCGGCGCGTCGAATACCAGGGAGCGGCAAAACACGCTGCCCAGGAACTTGAAGCCCTGGTCGAAGGAGCGCACCGCCGACTTCTCC
>VGRQ01000802.1 GCA_016875315.1 Deltaproteobacteria bacterium
CGAGGTGTGGGCCGAGACCGAGCGCTACTGGCAGGCCCGCGACCCGCGGGAGGTAGAGCGCGCCGCCCGCGAGCCGCGGCACCGGATGGCGCTCTGTTTTCGCTGGTACCTCGGCATGTCCTCGCGCTGGGCGCGCGTGGGCGAGGAGAGTCGCAAGCGCGACTACCAGGTGTGGTGCGGCCCGGCGATGGGCCTGTTCAACGACTGGGTGCGGGGCACCTGGCTCGAGCCGCTCGAGGCACGGGGCGTCGTCACCGTCGCCCACGCGCTGCTGCGCGGGGCCTGCGCGGCCCAGCGGGTGCAGATGGTGCGCGCCGCCGGCCTTCCCCTGCCGGCCCACGCCAGCCTCGTCCTCCCCAGCCGCGGCTAGGATGGCGAGTCGATGAGCACCGAGGCAGGCCGTGCGCGGATCGTGGGCGTTGCCCTGTTCCTGCTCATCGTCGTGGCGATTTTCTTCAACAGGGCCTTCCTCACCCCTTCGCCGGTGTTCGGGATCGGGGTCGATCCCGGCGGCACCTTGTGGATGTACGACTGGGTGAAGGAAGAGGTTTTATCCGGACAGTTCCCCGCACACACCACGCGGATGTACTACCCGGAGGGCGTCGACCTGATGGCCCGCAACGGCAGCAACGTGGTGGACGCCATCCTCTCGATCCCCTTCCAGGTGGCGCTGGGACCGCAGCGCGGGATGGTGGTCACCGCGATGGTGATCATCCTGGGCAATGGCTTCGCCTTCCTGCCGCTGGCCCGCTACCTCGCCCCGCGACGGCCCTACCTCCAGTGGGGAGTCGCAGGCTGGTGGATGTCCAACAGCTACATCCTCCAGGAACTCGAGGGGGGCCGTCCCACGCAGGCGATGTTGTGGTTCGTGCCCCCGGCGGTGCTGGCGCTGGTGCGCTTCAGGGATCGTCGTGACGCCGTATTATTCGGCGTCTGGATCGGCCTCGCGGCCTGGGTGTACTGGTACTCCGCCCCTTTCCTCGCGCTGGCGCTGGCGCCGCTCGGCTTCGCGCGGCTGTGGCGCGATGGGCTGGAGGGCGTCAAGAAGTTCGCCATCGCCGTGCTCGCCTCGGTGGTCGTGGCGAGCCCGCTGGCGGCACCCATCGCCTACTCGCTCGCGATGGGAAACGTGCCGGGGCTCGCCACGCCGGTGGAGCAGGCGATGATCTACGTCGACGCGGCGCACCGTTTCGCCAATCTCTTCCAGCGCAACGACGGCATCACCACCGTGCTGGCCGTGGTGCTGGCGATGGGCACCCTCCGCCGCGCGTGGATCCTCCTCGGCACGGTCATCGGCGCCTGGTTCAGCCTCGGCTTGCGTTTCGGAACCGACGACATCTTGATCGACAACCTGCCCTACGCCTGGCTCTACGAGCACAGTGGCTTCATCTCGCGGCTCAACTTTCCCGAGCGCATCTCGTCGGTGGTCTACTGCCTGCTCGCGTGCGTCTTCCTCGTCACCTTCTCGCGCACCCGCTCGCGCTGGCTTCCCATCCTGCTCGTCGTCGTGGGCCTCGCCGAGCGACCGAGCGACAAGCTCCTGCCGCTCTCGCCCTTCGACGCCAGCGAGGTGCCCGCGAGCGTGATCGTGCGCAGCCACCCGGGGCCGATCCTCACCGTTCCCATCCAGTCGGTCGACTCGGTGTTGATGCAGCAGGTGTACCACCGGCAACCCATGGTCGGCGGCATGGGCGATCACGAGGCCACCATCCGCACGGCGGCGTACTCGGCGCGCATCGCGGGCAACGCGTTCTTCGCCGCCCTGGTGGCCGACGCCGACGAGGGCGCGAGGCCGTGGGCGCCGGCCGACATCGACGCGCTCAAGGAATGGGTACGCTGGATCTGGCTCG
>VGRQ01000803.1 GCA_016875315.1 Deltaproteobacteria bacterium
AACCGCCATTCTTTCGATGACCGCCCGGCGTTCCCCGCCGTGGTGCGGTCGCGCTCGCCCCCGCTCTCGCATTTCACCCCCCATAGCTGCGCAGGTTTCGCATCCAGGGCGACATAGTCTCTCGACGGCCGTCACTTCCGGCGACGGTCGTCGGGCCCCCTCGCGAAAACTCCGCCTTCTCTCGTTGGCACGGCGCTTGCCTCGCCCGCGACCATGTCGAAGAAGCCGCCCGCCGCGCAGCACCTCACCGTCCGCGCCCTCCCCCACACGCTCTTGTTCCACGACTGGACCGAGGCGCTGACACTGTGGCGCATGCTCTCGGCGGCCTTCCCCGAGGCGCTCGCCCTGGCGCTGATGCCCAACCACCCCCACGTGATCACCCGCGATCCACGCGGGAAACAGAAGCTCGCCGGGGTGATGAGCGGCTACGCGCGCTGGCGCGGCCACTACCGGCAGCAGGACGCCCACGCCTGGGAGGTGCAGCCCGCGCCGGTACACGTGGAGGAGGGCGACCACCTCCGCCGCACGGTTCGCTACGTGCTGCTCAACCCCTGCCGCGGCAAGCTCGCCTCCGACCCGGTGGCCTGGCCGCTCTCCAACCACCGCGACCTCGTGGGCCTCGGCAGTCGCAAGGCACGCCCCGACGCCCCGGCCTTCCACGCCTACGTGTCGGCCGATCCCACCTGCAACCTCGCCGGCAGCCCGCTCCCCGAGCTGCACCGGGGCAAGGCCTCGCTCGCCGAGGTGGAAGCGGCGGCCAGCGCCGTGCTCCGCATGACTCCGCGCGAGCTGCGCTCCTCCCCCCGGGCCACGCGGGTCCTCGTCCGCGCGGCCTTCTACTGCGAGATCGACGACGCGAAGCTGCTCGCCGACTGGGCCCAGCGTGGTGTCTCGCAGGTGTACCGCCTGCTCACTCCCCGCCGCGCCAACCTAGACCGGGAGCCTCTCCTCCGCGCCGTCCTTCGCGCCGTGGCCGACCCCCGCTTCCCCGCGCTCGTCTCCCCTCCCCGACTCGACCTCACCCGGTGGGCCAACTGGCAGCACGCCTGATCTGCTGTCCCCCCACGCTAGGCTCGCGCGTACCATTTTCACGCCCAGGGAACTCGTGCGCCTGCCCTACCTTTGCCTGCCGCTCGCCTTCCTGCTCGGCTGCGAGGAAGCGCCCCCGCTCGGCTACTTCACCGACGTCGACGGCGACGGGGTGGAAGACAAGGACGACTGCGACCCGAACAACCCCGACGCAGGCGTCGAGGCCATCTACTACCCCGACTACGATCACGACGGCTACGGCGACCTCTCCGAGGGTCTCTCCACCTGCGACCCGCCCGACAGCTACGTCACCGACAGCACCGACTGCGACGACACCGACGCCTCCATCCACCCCGGCGCCGAGGAGAGCTGCGACGACGCGGTCGACCGCAACTGCGACGGCTCGGTGGCCTACGAGGACAACGACGGCGACGGCTGGGCGGCCTGCATCGAGTGCGACGACAGCGACGCCACGGTGCACCCCGAGGCCACCGAGACCTGTGACGGTCGCGACGAGGACTGCGACGGCGAGATCGACGAGGACGCCGAGGGCAGCACCACCTACTACGCCGATGCCGACGGCGACGGCTTCGGCAACCTGGCGCTCCCCACCGTGGCCTGCAACCCGCCCGAGGGCACCGTCGTCGACGCGACGGACTGCGACGACGACGCCGCCGCCGTCAACCCTGCCGCCACCGAGGTGTGCAACGCCATCGACGACGACTGCGACGGCCTCGTCGACAACGACGCCGCCGACGCCGCCACCTGGTACGGCGACGGCGACAGCGACGGCTACGGCGACGACTCCCGCCTCGAGTAC
>VGRQ01000804.1 GCA_016875315.1 Deltaproteobacteria bacterium
ACGACTCAGACGCACACGCCGACGACGCCGCCGCCGACGACGACGAAGGCCGTCTTCCCTCACGAGCGCCTCGACGCGATTCGCGTGACCATGGAGGCGTACGACATCGTGAGCACGTGGCGGCTGACCACGACTCGCGGCACCGCCGGTGACCAACTCCACCGGGCGCTCCTCGGTGCGCTGCTGCGAGCGACGGAGGCCTACTACGCCCGGGGCGACAACCGAGACGCCCTCTTCGACAGCGCCCGAGCCTCGTGCGGCGAGGCGTCGATGGCGCTGTGGGCGCTCGTTCGGGACCGTCGCGTCAAGTCGGAGCCGGTGGAGACGGTTCGCCTGCTGCTGTGCCGCGCCATGCAGATGCTGACCGGCCTCATTCGCCGCAAGTAGCTCGGGCCGGGGGCACCCCGCCGGGGGTGCCCCCCAATCTTCCGACGCCGACCCGGGCTCCGCCCGGGAAGGGAGGCGGATGGCGAGCCGCCAGGGGCGGCGCGCCATCCCGTCGACCTCGTTGCTTCACGACCCTCGTGAAGCGGCATACAGTAGCGGCGCCAAGCGGCTACCTGAGGTGACGCCGATGACCGTACGCCAGGGCGTGCTCCCGTTCAACATCGATCAGACGCCGAGGACCGGCACCACGTCCTTCGGCGGACTCCCCTTGATCGTCGAGCTGCTTCGGACGCTCGTTTCGAAGGCGGAGTACCGGACGCTGGCCCGGGCTCTGGGGTACACGCACTGGAAGACGGCACGCCGCCATCTCGAGAGCCTGGTCTGCCTCATCGCAGGCGGAGGGGACTGCCTGGACGACCTCGAGCGCCTTCGAGCGGACGAGGCGCTGCACAAGTTGCTCGGCTTCACGATCTCCAGCCCGACGCAGGCCAAGGAGTTCCTGTACGCGTTCCACCAGGCCCCCTGCGGGAGGCGGCTCGACCAGGGCGACGACGCGCAGCTCTCCACGCAAGGCGTCGCTCGCATCCGGCCCGAGGGCCCGGGCTTGCAGGCTCTGACAGGGCTCCTGGGCCTGGCGGTCGGGCGAGCTCAGCGGCACCGCTGCGCCCGTCGAGCCACGCTGGATGTCGACGCGACCCTCACGGAGGCTCACAAGGCCACGGCCCTGCGGACGTACGAGGGCTTCCGCGGCTATCAGCCGCAGATGGCGTGGTGGGCAGAGCTGGGCATGTGGGTCCACGACCCGTTCCGAGACGGCAACGTCCCGGCCGAGTTCGAACTGCAGCCGTTCCTGGAGGCTGCGTTCAAGGCGCTCCCGAGCAGCGTTACGGAGCGCCGCCTGCGGGCCGATTCTGCCGCTTACAACGAACGGGCACTGACCTGGGCAGACGAGATGCGAATCCAGTTCGCCGTCTCCGCGGACATGAGTGAGGCCCTCGCGCGCGCCGTTGCCGCACTCCCCACCCACGCGTGGAAGCCGTACCGAACGCTCACGGAGCACGACGGCCCCCCAAACGAGCTGCGCTTTTGGGCCGAAGTCGAGTTCGACCCGGATTGGGCCCGCAACCGCAAGAAGACGACCCAGCCCTTCCGCTACATCGCCGTCCGGGTCCACGGCCGGCAACGGGACCTGTTCGACGACGACTGCAAGCACTTCGCCGTCGTGACCAACATGGACTGGGACGGCGAGCGACTCCTGCGCTGGCACCGCGAGAAGCAGGGCTCGGTCGAGGCCGGCCACCGCGTGGTCAAGAGGGAGCTGGCTGGGAGCGTGCTGCCGACCTCCCGCTTCGGCTCGAACGCCGCGTGGTGGCGAATCAACGCCATCGTCCACAACCTCCTGCGTGTGCTCCAGATTGCAGCGCTCCCCCAGGAGATGTCCGCCATGCGCCCCAAG
>VGRQ01000805.1 GCA_016875315.1 Deltaproteobacteria bacterium
TCCATGGCGAAGATCTCGGCGACCTTCTCCTGCACGCGGGGCATGCGGGTCATGCCGCCCACGAGCAGGACGGCGTTGAGATCGCTCGGGCGCATCCGCGCGTCGCGGAGCGCCCCCAGGCAGGGCGCCTCGAGCCGGTCGATGAGGTCGGCGACGAGGCCCTCGAGGCGCGCGCGGGACAGGCTCGTCATCAGGTGCATCGGCCCCTGGCTGGTGACGGCGATGAAGGGCAGGTGGATCTCGGTTTCCGTGACGCTCGACAGCTCGTGCTTGGCCTTCTCGGCCGCCTCGCGGATGCGCTGGATGGCCACGGGATCACCGGCGAGATCGGTGCCGGTCTCCGAGCGGAAGGTGTCGAGCAGGTACTGGACGATACGGCTGTCGAAGTCCTCGCCGCCGAGGAAGGTGTCGCCGTTGGTGGCGCGCACCTCGAAGACGCCGTTGTCGATCTCGAGGATGGACACGTCGAAGGTGCCGCCGCCGAGGTCGAAGACCGCCACGCGCTCGTGCCCGGTCTTGCCGAGTCCGTAGGCAAGGGCGGCCGCCGTGGGCTCGTTGATGATGCGCAGGACGTCGAGGCCCGCGATGCGGCCAGCGTCGCGAGTGGCCGCGCGCTGAGCGTCGTTGAAGTAGGCGGGGACGGTGATCACCGCCTCCGTGACTTTCTCTCCGAGGTACGCCTCGGCGACCTGCTTCATCTTGTCGAGCACCATCGCCGAGATTTGCTGGGGCGAGTACTCGGTGCCGCCAATGCTGATCCAGGCGTCGCCGTTGGGCGCCTCCACCACCGGGTAGGGCACCATCTCCCGGGTTCGCTGCGATTCCTCGTCGTCGTAGCGCCGGCCGATGAGGCGTTTAGCCGCATGCACTGTGCGTTGCGCGTTGGTCACCGCCTGGCGGCGCGCGATGGCGCCGACGATGCGGTCGGTGGACTGGGGGAAGGCGACGACCGAGGGCGTCGTGCGGGCGCCCTCGTCGTTCGGGATGACGAGTGGCTCGCCATTCTCGAGGACCGACACGCACGAGTTCGTGGTGCCGAGGTCGATGCCGATCACCTTCGCCATGATTCGAACCTGCAGGTAGGGGAAATGGTATCACTCGCCGTCGGGGGGGGGCGAGGCCACCACCACGCGCGCCGGCCGCACGAGCCGGCCGCGGAGCTTGAACCCCGGGGCCACTTCGCTGTGGACGGTCCCGGGTGGCACGTCGGTATTCGGCATGTGCAACACCGCCTCGTGTTGCGACGGATCGAAGGGTGTTCCCGGCTCCGCTTCAACCCGATCCACGCCGATTCGCTTCAGCAACATGCGGAACTGCTCGGCGACCATGTTGAGCCCGGCCACCACGCGCGCCGGGTCTTGTCCCGCGTGCGCCACGCCACGTTCCACGTTCTCGATGATGTCGAGCAGGCCGCGGAGCACGCGCTCCTCGCCCATCCGCTCGGCCTCGTCGCGGTCCTTGCGCGTGCGCTGGCGCGCCAGGTCGGCCTCCTGCTGGAGTCGCTGGACCGACTGTCGCAAGTCCCGGTACTGCTGGTCGAGCTCGTCGCGGCCCTGCCGCGCGAACTCGAGCTCTGCTTCCAGCCGGCGCACGCGCTCGCCCGACTCCCGGGCGCGGTGCTGCCACATGCGGCGCTGCTCGTCGATGGCGGCAAAGCCCAGGTTGCCCATCGGGTCGGGGCGGCGAGCGCCGGACTGGGCGTCGGACACCGGCGGCACCGAGCGGGGGCGCTCCTCCGGGGGAACCGACCGCGGGCGCTCCTCCCCGGCGGGGGTCGGCGCCGTGGACACCTCGAGCTCCAGCTCCACGACCTCTGGCGGAACCAGCGCGACAGCG
>VGRQ01000806.1 GCA_016875315.1 Deltaproteobacteria bacterium
CCGAGGCGGCCGTGGCTGCCGCGCACGCGGCGTTCCCCTCCTGGGCGGGCACGCCGGCCCCGGTGCGGGGCGACCTCGTCTTCAAGCTCGCGCGGGTGCTCGAGGCCCGCGCCGAGGAGATCTCGCGCGCGCTGGCCCTGGAAGAGGGGAAGATCATCGCCGAGGCCCGGGGCGAGGTGCAGAAGGCGCTCCGCTACGTGATCTTCTCGGCGGGCGACGCCCGGCGGATGGCCGGCATCACCGTCCCCAGCGAGCTGGCGGGTACTTTCGCGTTCACGATGTGGCGCCCGCACGGCGTGGTGGGCCTCGTCACCCCGTGGAACTTCCCGGTGTGCATCCCCCTGTGGAAGCTCGCGCCCGCGCTGGTGGCGGGCAACACCGTGGTGCTCAAGCCGGCCCCGGAAACGCCGTGGACGGCGGCGCTCATCGGCGAGATCTGTACCGAGGCCGGCCTGCCGCCCGGGGTCGTCAACGTGGTGCATGGCGACGCGGAGCCCGCCATCGCCCTCATCGAGCACCCGCAGGTACACGCGATCAGCTTCACCGGCAGCACCGAGGTGGGCCTGCGCATCGAGGCCGCCTGCGGGCGCCTGCACAAGCCGGTGCAATGCGAGCTCGGGGGCAAGAACCCCATCCTCGTGCTCGACGACGCCGACGTGGACGCCGCCGCGCTCGCCTGCGCGCAGGGCGCCTTCGGCAGCACCGGGCAGCGCTGCACCGCCACCAGCCGCGCCATCGTCGATCACGCCGTGGCCGACGCCTTCGTGGAGCGGGTCGTCGCGCTCGCCGAGGCCATCGTCCCCGGCCACCCCTTGCAGGAGGGCGTGTCGATGGGGCCGTCGGTGTCGGAGCGGCAGATGGAGAAGGTGCTGTCGTACAACGAGGTGGCTCGCGACGGTGGCGCCGTCCTCCGCATCGGCGGCATGCGCGGCACCCACGGCAACCTCGGCCAGGGCTACTTCCCGATGCCCACGGTGTTCGACCAGGTGGCGCCCGACGCGCGCGTGGCCACCGAGGAGATCTTCGGGCCTTCACTCTCGGTGATCCGCGTGGGCAACACGGATGAGGCCATCGCCGCCGCCAACGCCGTGGAGTTCGGGCTCACCTCGAGCGTGTACACACGCGACCTGTCGCGGGCTTTCCGGGTGATCGAGCGGCTCGACACCGGCATGACCCAGATCAACGCGCCGACGATGGGCGGCGAGGGTCACTTGCCCTTCGGCGGGATCAAGAAAACCGGCGTGGGCCCGCGCGAGATGGGGCCGGATGCCTGGAAGTTCTACGCCGAGAGCAAGACGGTGTACATCAACCACGCGGCGGCGGCGCGGACGTCCAAGTTCTACTAGGGTCGGCGAGGTGCCTCGCCGCGGCGCCGGGGGCCTCCGCCCTCTCGGGGTCGGCGCCCGTCTCGCCCTTGGAGCCCTCGACGGCCGCCGCCTCACCGGCCGACTTGACGAGCCGGAGCACATCGGCCGACAGCAAGGGGTCCGCGGCTAGAGCGACGTGCTCGAGCAGGCGGTTGGGCTTGTGTTCACTGCAACGCTGGTTGGCGAGTACCTCGCGTGCGCGCGGGGAGGAGGGCGAGAAGTGTGCGGAGGAAGGGCATTCTTGGGACGCGCCGCGGGCGTGTGCAGGGGACGAGCTCCGAATTGCCTGGCCTCTTGGCATGGTGTGGCGGGCGGGATGATTCATAGGTCGAAATAGTTTTGAAATATGAACTAATTACGGTGCGACAACATTCGGGTTGTGAAAGTGAATCGCCATTACAAGCCGCAAATGACGATGATTTCACCCGAAGGCGTCCCGCCCCGCCCCGCGCCGTCCCCCGT
>VGRQ01000807.1 GCA_016875315.1 Deltaproteobacteria bacterium
TGCACAACCTCGCCCACCGGCTCCGCGAGCCGAGGGTGGCCAGCATCGTGTCCGCCGTGCTGTCGGGCGACGACGACGTGCCCGCCAACACCGACGACTTCGACTACTGCGTCGATCTCGGCCTCCTCGACCCGGTGGCACGCCCGGCGCGCGTGGCCAACCCGCTCTACCGCGAGGTGGTGGCGCGCCAGCTCGCGCTGCGGGGGCAGGAGAACCTCTGGCTGCCCGACGCCCCCTGGCTCGCGGCCGACGGCACGCTCGACGCGGCGGTGCTCGTCGGCACCTTCCTCCAGTGGTGGCGCGAGAACTCCGACTTCGCCACCCGCAACACGCCCGAGGGCTACCACGAGGCCACGGTCCACCTGTGCGTGATGGCCTTCGTGCAGAAGGTGGTCAACGGCGGCGGCCGGGTCACCCGCGAGTACGCCGCCGGCACCGGCCGGGTGGACCTCTGCGTGGAGGTGGCGGGGAAGCGGACGCTCATCGAGGTCAAGCGCGTGCGCCCCGGGCGCGAGTCGCCGGAGCGCGTGCTCCGCGAGGGGCAGGCCCAGCTCGCCGCCTACCTCGACCGCCTCGGCGAGACCGAGGGCTGGCTCCTGGTGTTCGACCAGCGCCCGGGGATCTCGTGGGACGAGCGGATGTGGAGCCGCGACGTCGTGGCCGGCGGCAAGACGCTGCGGCTGCGGGGGGCCTGATACACCTGCGTGTATCACCGATGTATCAGTGATACGTAAGTCGCGATAGTACCCACTGTGCTCCACGTTCCACGTGCAACATTCTCGCCCCAGTACAACAGCCCCGGGATGCCCGTCCGGGCGAAGATCACCGCGATGATGGCGTGCGATCCGAGCCAGAGCGCGGGGATGATCGCCGCCGAGGCGAGGTAGCCCGACTGCGCGATGTCGGTGTGCGCCGCGTTGCCCTCGGCGTCGGGGAACAGCCGCGGCGAGGCGTTGGTCCGCAGCTCGTGGAGGTTGCTGTACAGGTGGTAGCCCACGAGGAAACCCACCACCCCGGCGGCGGCCAGCGGGTAGGGCCACCACTCGGCAAACTCCACGCCCAGCGCCGCGGCCAGCGCGAAGAGCGGGATCGCGTAGGGTGCCAGCCCCGACACGTGCTGGCCGAGCAGGGGCACCGGGAGCAGGAAGATCGGCAGCGGCGGGCAGAACTGCTTCACGAGGCCGCCACGGTCGCGGGTGACCACGAAGCCGCAGGGAATGAGCCCGAACGGCAGGCCCATCACCGCGTGGGTGAGCTCGTGCTCGAAGGTGCTCCACCACGTGGCCCGGTGGCTCGCCCAGCGACCAGCCCACAGGCCGGGGACGATCCCCGCCATCATCGGCCAGAACTGCGGCGTGGCGTAGAGCGCGGCCACCGCCTCCACGAAGCCCGACCAGAGGCTCGGCAGCGCCAGCGCGCAGGCCGCCGCCGCGACGAGGCCGGTGAGCTTGGCCAGCACGCGCATCGGCGGGGGCTTATTCCCCGGCGCGACGGATCTTCATCTCGGTGCGCGGCAATTCCTGGAGCGTGCCCCACGCCGGGCAGGAGAGCACCGCCGCCTCCACCCGCGGCAGCATCTCGGCCGGGAGGCTCGCCGGCAATTCCACGTGGATCTTGATGTCGGCGAGACGCCGGCGGCCTTCCTTCGCTTTCTCCGCCTCCACCGACACCCGGAGACCGTCGGTTGAAAGCTTCCTCGCGCCGAGGAAGGCCGCCGCGTAGTAGTGCGCGCAGGCGGCCACCGACACCGCCATCACGTCCAGCGGCGAGGGACCGGTGTCGGCCCCGTGGGGCGGCGCCTGGTCGAAGACCAGCTCGTGGTTGC
>VGRQ01000808.1 GCA_016875315.1 Deltaproteobacteria bacterium
CGCACGCTGCGGCTCTCCACGTCGTCGGCGAGCGCGGTGATCGCCTCGAGGCGGCGCTCCACGCCCATGCGCGCGATGGGCAGGAGCGCGGCGTAGTCTGGATCGGCGAGGCGCACCCGGGCAGGCTCGCCCTCGCCGCCCCGCGCGCGAAGCCGAGCCGCCGCCTCGGCCGCCTGCTCGGCGTCGGGCAAGCGGGCTTCCTCGGCGGCAAACACAACCTGTCGCGACTTTCCCACCGTGGCGACCCACGCCGTCTTTCCCTGGGCGAGGTTGGGCCAGCCGCGTAGCCGCGTGTCGAGCATCTGTTCCACCTGCCACTTCGCGCGAGCCAGGTTGCTGTCCGCCGTGCCGAGCACGGTGCCGAGCTTGTCGCCCATCGGGTTCACCCGCGCCCCGGCGGCCGGCGAGGCGGCGAGCACCTCGCCGTGGCGATCGAGGATCGAGCCCCGGCGCACCTTGCGCGCGAGCACGGCGAGGCGCGGGTCGTGCTTGATCACCGGCGTGCCGTCACCGAGGGTGGTCACCAGCCCCCGGAGCGAGGTCTCGTCGCGACCCACCATGGCGTGGACGAAGGTGGACACCCAGAGCGCCACCACGCCGGCCACCACGCCCAGGCGCAGGGCGTTGACGCCGCCGCGCAGCTCGCGCAGCTCCTCGGTGTCGGCGCGGTAGTGGCCGTCGTCACCGAGACGCACCAGGAGCGCCACCACGGCGAGCAGCGCCGCCGACCCGGTCTTGCCGAAGGAGAGGAAGGGCACCACGACGCCGGTGAGCGGGAACCAGCCGAGGGTGCCCCCGAGGATGACCGTGGCCTGCGCGGCGATGAGCAGGCCCAGCGCGGCGGCCATCATCACCCGCTCGGGCGTGCGGTTGTGCGCGGCGATGCGCAGGCCGTCGAGCACGCAGATACCGAGCAGCACGAGGTAGGCGCCCGCGCCCGAGAGGCCGAGCACCTCCACGAGGTGCGCGTAGACGAGATCGGTGTGTCCAGCCGGGAGCGCCCCGGCCACGCCGGCACCCACGCCACTGCCGAACGCACCCCCGGCGGCGAGCGCCCAGCGGGCGAGCGCGAGCTGGTCGCCGTTGGGGCGGCCGTTGAGCCAGGGATCGCGCCACATGTCCGCGCGGAGCGCGAGGCTGGACGAGGGGGCAGCGTCGGGGTTGACCCAGAAGCAAGTGAGGATGACAGCCGAGAACACCACCGCCGCCGCGACCCAAGCCGGGCTGCGCGTGACGACGTAGACCAGCCCGAGGAAGACCAGCGCGAGGATGAGCGTGGGCCCGAAATCGCGCACGGCGAGGAGCCCGAGCCAGGCCGCGGCCATCATGCCGAGGGCCACGGCGAGGATGCGCAGCCGGGGGACGCGGAACCAACCGAAGTAAAGGTCGCGATGCCAGCGGAGCTTGAACGCGCGCGCCCCGAGAGTGGCGCCCACGGAGAGGACAGCGCAGACCTTGACGATCTCGATGGGTTGAAAGCCCCAGAGATTGATCGTCTGTCCCGAGGCCCCGGGCGCGGTGCCGAAGGCACCCAGCGCCACGAACAGCAACACCGCCGCGCCGAGTAGCGCCCAGCGCCCGCGCGCGAGCCAGTCGCCCACGTCTACCGGCAGGAGCGTGATCGCGGCCGCCACCGCTCCGGCGTAGAGCACGCCCGCGGCGAAAGCGGGCGCGGGCCAGTTGGCGGAGAGCGGGGATCCGTAGGCCACCTGGACGACGAAGCCCAGCCCCAGCGCCGCGTAGGCGGCGGGCAGCGAGAAGGGGGCGTGTACGTGCATGCCCCCCGGCCGCAGGCGCGTGGCTGCCCGCGCGAGCGCGAGCAA
>VGRQ01000809.1 GCA_016875315.1 Deltaproteobacteria bacterium
GAGGGGGCTCGTGCCGGTCGGCGCCGCGGCGACCCTCCCCCGGGCTCGCCGCCCCGGGCACCGGCCACCCCGCGAATCCCGGTATCCCTCGCTCCATCGCCTCGAGTTGCCGGTGGAAGAGGTCGAGCCCCTGCGCCAGCGCGGGGTCGATGCCACGCGCCAGCGCCGGGCTGGCGGCGGCGCGGATCAGGCGGCGGAGCAGTCCCACCGGGACCAGAGCGGCGCCGGCGGGGGAGGCGAGCACCACCTGGAGCAGGACTTCCTGCGTCAGGTCGCGCCCCGTCTTGCTGTCCTCGACCGTCACCTCCTCGCCGCGGCGCACCATCTCGGCGATCTCATCGAGGTTGACGTACCGCGATGCAGCAGTGTCGTAGAGGCGGCGGTTCTCGTACTTGCGGATGTGGGGCATGGCTGCTGCTATCCGGGTGCCGCATGTTGCGATGCAACAAAAACCGCTTGACGCAGCGCAGCATGGTTCATAGGTCTAGGGGGCCCGGGACGAGCCCCCTCGCCGGCCAACCACCCAGGAGACCCAGATGGACAGCCTCTTCAACAACAGCTTCGCCACCAGCTACCGCAACAACATGCACGCCCTCGGCCAGCAGGCCCTCGACGCGCAGGCCCAGTGGCTCGAGTTCCAGGATGCCCAGGCCAAGCTCGCCCGCGGCCAGTTCGAGGCGGCGGTCGGCTTCTACCAGTCGAGCTACGACACCTCGGTGGCCTACGCGCAGGCGGTGGGCAAGTCGATGGTGGAGGCCTGGAAGCCGGTCGCGACCCAGGCGAAGTAGTCCTCGCCGGTGGACGGCGCTCTCCCTCGCGGGGGGCGCCGTCCCGGCCCGGCGCGCTGCCGCCTGTCGTTGCAGCGCAGCTTCACCTTGCACCGCAGCAAGATACTTGAACCCCCGCAGCAGAGGACACCGATGGCCAGCGCACCCCAGCCCGACTTCCAGAAACTCGGCGACGAGATGTACAAGCACTGGGAGAAGGCGATGACCCAGTGGTGGGACACCACGCTCGAGTCGCCCGCGTTCCTCGGCGCGATGGGCAAGAACCTCGAGAGCGCGGCGCGCGCCCGGGGGCAGTACGAGAAGGCGGTCGACCAGTCGCTGGAGAAGATGCACCTGCCCACCCGGGGCGACCTCGTGCGCGTGGCGCGCGTGGCGGCCCTGCTCGAGGAGCGCCTGTTGCAGCAGGAGGACCACGTGCTCGAGCTGAAGGACCGGCTCGCGCGCATGGAGAAGGAGGTGGTGGAGGCCCGCATCGAGGCCGCCGAGGCTCGGCTCGAGCTCCGCGAGACGCTGGCGGCCATCCGGGGCGAGCTGGCGACGGCGCGGGCGCCCTCCCCGGCGAGTCCGGTGGCGAAGGCCGACGCGCCCCCGGCGGCCGCCACCCGCCGGAAGGGCAAGTAGGTGGTCGCGAACCTCGCCCAGGCCGCGCTCTGGCTCGGCACCGACCCGGTGGCGCGAACCCGCACCGGGCAGTCGCCAAACGAGGTGATCCATCGCGACGGCAAGGCCCGGGTGCGCTACTTCCGCCCTCGCGCGGGCGTGGCGGCACAGGCGCCGCTGTTCTGCGTCATGCCGCTGATCAACACCTGGACGGTTTTCGACCTCGCGCCGCGTCGCAGCGTGATCGAGGCGCTCACCGGCCGGGGCGTGCCGGTGTACGTGCTCGACTGGGGACGCGCCGGCCCCGAGGATCGCGACACCCCCCTGTGTCACTACGTCGACCGGGTGATCGGGCGCTGTCTCGACCGGGCCTGTCGCCACGCGGCCGTGCCGGCGATGAACGTGCTCGGCTACTGCGTGGGCGGCAGC
>VGRQ01000810.1 GCA_016875315.1 Deltaproteobacteria bacterium
CGCCTCGCCGCAGACCCCGCCCTACTTCACCGCCGCCACCACCTTCTGCGCCTTGTCGTCGGCGAAGGGCCCGCGCTGGTGCAGGTGGATCTTGCCGTCGCCGGAAACCACGTAGACATCGACGTACTTCGCGTCGGACTCCAGGGGCCCCTTCAAGTCGGGCGGCTCCATGAACACCGGGACGGTCCGCGCCTCGCGATCCGCGTCGAGCCCGGCGCGCAGGCCCATGATGACCGCCGCGTCGAACACCGTCCCGAGGTTGCCCACGAGAGGGAGCGACCAGAACTCCGTCTTGTACCTGAGCAAGTACCCGGTCCAGGCGTGCAGGTCGTCGTCCTGCGCCCGCGACCAGCCCACCAGCACCGCCATCCGGCCGCTGCCGATGTCGCCGGGCAACTTCAGGCGTTTATCCTCCAGTGTGAACAAGTCGAGAGTCGGAAAGGTGGCGGCCATCGACAGGGTACAGAGGATCAACATGGGCCAGCGTTATCCAGCCGCGCACTTGACCGACCCCGGTTGTTTGCCGTACTCTCGGCCGCCAACCCGGAGTCCACCTTGTTCGCCCTCCTTCTCGCGCTCGCCGAGGCCAAGCCGCTCGACATCGACGTGCTCACCCCCAACTCCACCATCCCGAGCAAGGGCGTGGTTGTCATCACGCAGTCCACCGAGGTCGCGGCTGCGCCGCAGTTCGTGCAGCCCTACCTGCAAGACCTCAACACCTGGCCCACCTGGACGTCCTGGTCGAAAGACCGCGACCCCGGCGCCACCTGGAGCTTCGCCGGCGACGTGGGCAAGACCGGCCACTCGATGACCTGGGACGGCAAGGTGCTGATGACCGGCCGCCTCGCGCTCACCGCCGTGAACGACAACGCCGGCATCGCCTACGACACCTGGTCTGGCCACTCGAAAGACCCCTCGAAGGGCCGCATCACCGTGACGGCGAGCGAGGTCGGCTCCAAGGTGGAGTGGCAAGACGTCACCCAGTGGGGCTTCCCCGCCAGCCTGTTCTTCCCCGCGAAGAAGCTCGACGAGATGGTGAGCGCCGACTTCGTCGTGGGGCTCGGCAAGCTCAAGGTGCTCGCCGAGGCCGACGCCGCCAGGGCGGCCGCCGAGGCGGCGCGCATCGCCGCCGAGGAAGCCGCGAGGAAGGCCGCGGAAGAAGCCGCCGCGAAGGCGGCCGCCGAGGAGGCGGCAAGGAAGGCCGCCGAGGAAGCCGCCGCCAAGGCCGCCGAGGAGGCCGCGGCTAAGTCGAAGAAGAAGAAGCGCTAGCGCCTAACGACCAGCGACGAGCGGCGGCGCGCCTAGCGACTCGCGACGAGCTTCACCTTGATCACCACCGAGTCCTGGATGAGGTCGTCGGGCTTGCCCGGGTAGCTCACGCCGAAGTCCTGGCGGTTGATGGTGAACTCCGTCTCCGCCGAGACCGTGGTGGCGTCGATGCTCACGGTGGCGGGGAAGCTGAGCTGCTTGGTGACCCCGTGGAGCGTGAGATCGCCGGTGACGGCGCCATCGGCCACCGTGCCGACGAACTTCGACTCGGGCATGGTGTCGACCGAGAAGAAGTCCTGGTTCTTGAGGTGGCCGGTGAGCTTCTCGCTGTCGGACACCAGCGCTGCCATCTTCACCACCACCTCCACGCCCGCGAGCTTGTCGCCCTCCACCTTGAGCGAGCCGCTGAACTCGGGGAAGTTGATGTCGTGGGCCTTGGTGATCTTCGCGCCCTTGGCCGAGATCGAGGACCGTGCCGGGTCGATCGCCAGCGCCGCGCCGGCGGGCGCGGGCGCCTCGACCCTGGGCGGGGGCGCAGGCGCG
>VGRQ01000811.1 GCA_016875315.1 Deltaproteobacteria bacterium
CGGTGGCTCGCGGCCTTGTCGGCCGCGCGGCTGCGCCGACGCCCCCTCCGCGTCGCCTTCGGCGACCGCACCCGGGCGGCCCTCCGGAGGCTCGAATGCAAGATTCCTTTCCCCACGAACATCTCGACTGCTACCGGCTCGCGCGCGAGGTGGCGCTCTGGGTCCGCGAGGTCAAGTTCCCGCCGCGCAGCGGCGATCTCCACGACCAGGCGGTGCGCGCGGCCACCTCCGCCGCCCTGAACATCGCCGAGGCCGCCTCCCGCGAGGGCGCGGCGAGCAAGCAGCACTTCAGGATCGCGCGCGGTTCGGCCGGCGAGGCCTGCGCAGCGCTGGACTTCTGCGGCGTCCCCGGCGCCGGCGAGCAGCAGGCGAAGCTCCGCCGCGTGGGCGCCATGCTCCGGCGACTGGGGCAGTAGCCACGAGACGAGCGCGGCCACATGGTCGCCGCCGCGTCGAGTCCGCTCGCCTGTCAAAGCCCCCTGGAGGAACGTCGGAGCCGGGCGTCGCGCCGCGGTCCCCCCGTCGCCTCAGCCCCTCGCCCAGCTCGCGAGCTTGAGCGCCGCCTCGGGCGGGATCTCCAGCGCCAGCTCGGCCTCTCCGCCCTGCAACGTGGCGATCTTCGCGTTGAGCCGCACCGGCGCGCCCTGCGGCACGAGGAAGGCCACCGCCACCGGCTTCCCCACGGTGCCCCGCGCCGCCGAGCGCACGCGGATCAGGTTGCGCGCGATCTCCTCGCGGAAGGACTTGGCGTAGGCGGCGCGCGTGGGCCAGCCCACGATCACCTCGGAGAAGTCGGCCGACACCTCGAACACCGCGCCGCGCACTTGCTTGGCCGCGAGGTCTTCCTGGGCCACGGCGCGCGCCACCAGCGGGGCGCGCTCGGTCATCCACGCGGAGTAGCTGCGCGCGTCTTCCGGCTCGGCCTGCAAGGGGCCCACCGAGATGAGCTTCTCGGCGCGTCCCGGGATGTCGGTGACCGTGTTCACCGGGCCGGTGGTGGTCACGCGCCGGTCGGAGCCCACCAGCTCGATCTGCATCTCGATGGTCGCGCCCGGCGGGGGGTTGAAGCTCGCCGCCTCGAAGGCGAGCGCGTGCAGCGACAGGCTGGTGGAGAGCCCGCGACCGGTGGCGCTACTGTGCGAGAAGTGAACGGGAACGCGGACGTCGAGGCGCATGCGACGAGTTGTACCACGGGCGGCCCGGGGCGGAGGCTACCGCTCGTCGCTGGGGAGGCGGATGCGGCAGGGGGCGAGGTGGGCGTAGGCACTGTTGGGGCGGTAGAAAACTCGCTCCTCCTCATGTGGCCCGCAGTCGAGCCAGCAATCGGGGCAAGACCCCACCTGCCACGCCTCGAAGATGTCCATGTGCACGCAGTAGGCGCCGAGGAAGACCCCCCCGGGGTCGAAGGAGCGATAACCCTCGGCGCAGGTCTTGCCGTCGCAAAGGACCAGCACGTGGGTTGGGACGTCGTTCAGCGTTTCCTGCGCCTCGTCACCGTCGGAGCAAGGCACGGATTCCGAGTCCCACCGCAACCGATCACCCGTCCCCACCCCCGGCTCCAAACGCGCGCGAGGCCAGTCCTCGACGCCGCCAAGTGAGTCGAGAAAGTCACAACCGACGAGCATCCACAAAGGGAAGTGGAAGGAAACCATCCTCACGGCTCGCACCAGACGACGGAGTCCGTGATCATGTCGGGTCCGACCTCGGCGCCACCACCACGATCCCCCCAGGCGTAATCGTACTCAACCCTCACCGCCCACGCCTGCAATTCCAACCACGAGAAGCAGTAGTAGCCGTC
>VGRQ01000812.1 GCA_016875315.1 Deltaproteobacteria bacterium
GGCTCGCCGGGCGCGGCGATGGCTGCGTCGTCGGGCGACCCGGCGGCAGGCTGGCGGTGGGAGAGACGGACGCGGGGCGCCGTTCCCCCGCCGGAGGGAAGCTGGCCGGGCGCCGCTCCCCGCTGGTGCTCGCGCCCCAACCCACGGGGCGGGCGATCCCGAAGTCTCCCGACGTCGTGACCGTGAACTCGCCCGACGTGGTGACGCTGAAGTCGCTCACCGGGGCGGGCGATGCCCTCGCGGGCAGCCGATCGATGGCCGAGGCCACGCCCTGCGCCCCCTCCTCGTCGGGGACGAAGTCGCTGGCCCCGGCCCGGAACAGGTCGAGGACGACGTGGGACTCGGGCACGCGCCCGCACACGATCACGCGCGAGCCCGCCCGCACCGCCTCCCGGATCCACTCTGCCGAGGCCGCGTGCGCCGGGAGCAGCGTGACCGTTGGTCGCACCCGGTGGAGCGCCTCCATGTCCAACCCGAACTCGAGTTGCCGGTCGCCGATGCCGACGGCGCCCTCGAGGCCCGGCGGAAACTCCGACTCGCCGCCGATGGCGAGCACGTTCTCGGGCGCGGCGAAAGGCATCGGCGCTCCTCTCCGGCTCCACTTGCTCCCCGTACCATCGGTCACGGGGCCAGCCGGTTGAGCTAGTATGACACGCTCGACGACCTGAACGCCCTCGCAGGTGAGCGTTAAGCAGGCGGGGTGTACGCCGATCGACTCGAGGGCGAGGTGTCCGGGTTCCTCTTCCGCGCCGACGACGGCGGCTACGCCGTGCTCCGCGTGCGGGGCGACGACGGCGCCGAGCACGTGGCGGTGGGGGCGCTCGCCCACTTGCACGAGGGCCAGCGGGTGGTGATCACCGGCCAGTGGACCACCGACCTCCGCTACGGGCGGCGCTTCAAGGCAGAAACGGCCCTCGCCGCCGAACCTCGCACCCTCGCGGGACTGGAGCGCTACCTCGCGGGCGCGGTGGAGGGCGTGGGCCCGGAGCTGGCGCGCCGCATCGTCGACACCTTCGGCCTCGACGCGCTGAGCGTGCTGGAGGAGCACCCGGAGCGGCTGCTCGAGGTGCCCGGCATCGGCGAGAAGACGCGCGACCGCATCGTGGCCGCCTGGGTAGGCGACCGCGTGGGTCGCGAGCTGGAGGTGCTCCTGCGCGGCCACGGCCTCGGTACCGCCGCGATCCGCCGCGTGCTGCTCACCTTCGGCAAGGGCGCCGCCGACGTGGTCACTCGCCAGCCCTACCGCCTGGTGGCCGTTCCCGGCATCGGCTTCAAGACCGCCGACACCATCGCCCGCGCCAACGGCGTGGCGCGCGACGACCCCGAGCGCGTGCAGGCGGCGATCGACTTCGCCCTGGCCACCGCCGAGGGCGACGGCTCGTGTTTCCTCCCCGAGGCCGCGCTGGTGGAGCGGTGTTTCACCCTCGACATCGACCGCGGCGTGGCGCTGGCCGGCATCGAGCAGGCGGCGCTCGCGCGACGCGTGATCCGTCACCCGGCGGACTGGGAGGCCGACCGGCCCGTCTACCGCGCCGACATGGAGGCGCTGGAGGCTCGCCTCGCTCGCCGCGTCGCGATGAAGATCCGCGCGTCATCCCCGATCGACATCGATGTCCAGTCCGCCGCCAAGCACGTTGGCATCGATCTCGCCGAGGGTCAGTCCGCTGCCTTGTCGACGGCGTTCGCCGGCGGGCTCACCGTCATCACCGGCGGCCCCGGCACCGGCAAGACGACGATCGTGAAGGTGCTCGCCGAGATCGCGCGCCGCCGCGGGGAAGCCTGGGCCT
>VGRQ01000813.1 GCA_016875315.1 Deltaproteobacteria bacterium
GGACCAAGACGAGCATGTACAAGCAGGTTGGGAACGCCGTCTGTCCCCCCGTGGCCGAGGCGCTGGCCCGCGCCGTCGTCGAGGGGGCAAGGTGACCGGCCTCGTCCTGTTCGGCGGTGCCGGTGGCGCCGACCTCGGCCTGCGCGCGGCGGGGATCGAGCTGCTGCGCTCGGTGGAGTGGGACCGGGACGCGCACGCGACAGCGGTGGCGGCGGGCCTGCCATCCGTCCACGGCGACGTGCGCGATCTCGCGCTCTACGAGGGGCTACCGCCGGTCGACCTGCTGTGGGCATCGCCGCCCTGCCAGGCCTTCTCGACGGCGGGCAAGCGCCTCGGCGCCGCCGACGAGCGCAACGGCTGGCCGTGGACGCTCGACGTCGTGGACCACGTCAGGCCCCGCTGGGTGCTCTGCGAGAACGTGCCGGGGCTGACTCACCATCGCGGCGACTGCGACGGGCGCGGCCCCGCCGATGATTGCCCCGGCTGCTACTGGCACCGCGTCGTGGTGCCCGCGTTCGAGGCGCGCTTCGGCTCGGTCCAGTGGACGATCATCGACGCGGCGGATCACGGCGTGCCGCAGCGGCGGCACCGCGTGTTCCTCGTGGCGGGGCCTCGCGCGATCCGGTGGCCGAGGCCGACCCATGCCGACCCGGCGACGCTGGCGCAGGCGGGGCTGTTCGGCCCGGCGCTCCAGCCGTGGCGCACGGTGCGCGAGGCGCTGGGGCTCGATGTGCCAGTGAGGCACCGCTCGCCCTCGGCAGGCACGGTCGGCCACCTCGACGAGCCGAGCGCGAATTGCTCGACCAAGGGCGTGCTGTACGCTGAGACGCCCGCGTGCGACAGCCGCCATCCGTTGGCGATGTTGTATCGCCGCGGCCGTGACGGCGGGGCGCGGTATGAGCCGCACGATATAGATGAGCCGTGCTGTGCTCTGAGGGGGGCGCCTGGTGGTAGTAGTCAGCCTTTTTTGATCGACAGCCGCCACCCGCCCTCGACACCGGGCGCCCCGGCCCCGACGATTCGCAGCGGCGGCGACGGGCACTCGGCGCCGCCTGCCTACCTCGAGGTCGGTGTGGACGCCGTCATTCGTCGGCAGCGCCCCGCCTCTGCTCCGAAGCCGGACACCTCGTTGGATGCGCCCGCCCCGACGGTGCCCACCGACCACACGGGGAGCCTGTATCTGACGCGGCGCACCGACGGCGGCCACGCGGCGCCTCCTGCCTACATCGAGGTTGACCGCCCAGCGCTCACGCTCCGCGCCCAGGGCGCGCGTCCACCACGCCCCCCCGGTCGGCGATCCACGCCCTCGAGGGAGAGCCACGGCGGCAGCGGCCTCGCCCTGGCCTTCGGCGTGGGCGTCGGCGACGTGGTCGCCATCGCAAGCGGTGACGTGCCGCTGCTGCAACGTGGCGAGCCGGGCTACCGGGACTTCGACGGCTTCCGCCTCGCGCCAGAGCCGAGGGTATGGGGCGGCGGGTCGAATCCACGGGCACCCGGCGAGGCACACAAGCGCACGGTCAGGGACATTACCGACGAGCCCGCGACGACGCTACCAGCCGTCGATGCCGGTAACAACGCATTGACCATCAGCACCGGCGGCGAGTCGCACGCCGCGAGCATCCGCCGCCTGACCGTCGAGGAGTGCGCGGCCCTGCAAGCGTTCCCGCCCGGCTACCCGTTCCAGGGGACCAAGACGAGCATGTACAAGCAGGTTGGGAACGCCGTCTGTCCCCCCGTGGCCGAGGCGCTGGCCCGCGCCGTCGTCGAGGGGGCAAGGTGACCG
>VGRQ01000814.1 GCA_016875315.1 Deltaproteobacteria bacterium
CGGGAGCTGGTCGACGTGGACCGTCGACGAGACCGGCGACGTGGGCGTCGCCCCGTCGCTGGCCATCGGCCCCGACGACCGCGTGTACGTGAGCTATTACGACGTCACCAACGAGGCGCTGAAAGTCGCGGCGATGAACGACTGAGCGTGGCCCGCGTCGCCGCGCTCAGCCGGGGGTAGGCATCGAACCGGGCGACGACCGGACCAGGCGCATCGCCACCCTCCAGTTGGGGTCGACCAGCGGCCCGAATCCCAGCCGCTCGTACACCCGCGTGGCGTCGCGAGTGTGGAGCTCCACGCGCTGGCACTGCCGGATTGCCGGGTGGTCGAGCAACAGCGCCATCAGGCGCGTGGCGAGGCCGCGTCCCCGGCTCTCCGGGCGCACGCACACGTCCATCACGTAGGCGAAACGGGCATTGTCACCCACCGCCCGCGCGGTCCCCACCACCTCGTCGCCCACGCGCGCCACCACCCAGGCGCAGGATCCGCGGTGGGCGCGGGTGGCCACCTCGCGCACGTTCTCGTCGTACCAGTAGGCGTGCTCGACCAGCAGGCTGACCGCGCCCTCGAGGTCGGCCGGCGTGGGCGCCACCGCGAGGCGTTCACCGGACGGCCCGGCGAGGAAGTCGGGGAGCTGGATCGGCCTCGCGTCGATCATCGCGTCGATGGCGCGCAGGTCGTTGCCCTGCCCGCGCGTCCACAGTTGACGCATGACCGATTGGCGCACCTCCCGCGGCCGGTGCTGGTCGACCTCGCGGCGGCCCGCGATCTTGGCGTCGGCGAGCTTCACCACGGCGGTACCGCGCAGCGCCGCCACGTACATCGGGTCGCCGGCGGTGATCGGCCGGTAGTGCCCCTCGGGCTGGTAGTCGTCCATCATCTGCTGGAGCACGGCCGCCTTGACACCGGCGTCATCGACGGCGGCGAGCGTGCCCCGCGCGTGCGCCGAGTAGAAGTAGGTCGTGGCGGGGCAGGCGCGCTCGGGGTGGATCCACGAGCTGGGGATGGTGGCGAGCACGTCCTCGCAGGTGAGCATCGCGGGCTGGCCCAGGAGCTCCATCTTCTCGCCGCGCGTGGCACCGTGGAAGTAGAGCTCGCCCTCGAAGACGATGGGGTGCACGGTGCGCAGCAAGGGGCCGTCGTCGCCCGAGGCGGCGAGGTGGACGAGCTTCAGGGAACGGAAGAGTTCCAGCGCCTCTGCGGTGGCAAGGGGCTCGGGTTCGAGGGACACGGTCGCTCCGGGTGGCCCTGTCTATGCCGACCTGGGCGGGGTTCCGCGCCGGATGTATGCTGCCGCCATGTTCATCCTGCTCGCCTGCCACCCGCCCGCGGAGCTGGTGCCGGGCGACTCGGCGGCGCCCCTTGGCGACTCGGCTGCGCCCGCCGACAGCGCCGACTCGGGCGACGCGCCCCTGGACAGCGGCGCGGACAGCGCGGACGACACGGGCGAGGACAGCGCCCCCGACACCGGGGAGGACACCGCCTACACGGGCTCCAAGGCGCTCTGCGAGGTGCTGGTGCTCGACGACCTGTGGGCCGACGGCCACCCGGAGTCCGGCTACCTCTCGCGCGTAGACGCCGCGGGCAAGCTCCTCTACGAGGCGTACACCGACGGCGACGGCGTGGCGACCACGCGACTGGAGTACACCTACGATGGCGCTGGCAACCTCGTGGTGGAAACGCACGACCTGGAAGCCGACGGCGCCATCGACGTTTCCTACACCTGGACCTACGACGCCTGGGGCAACGAGCTCACGAGGGTGACCTCGGGGCTCTGGGAGG
>VGRQ01000815.1 GCA_016875315.1 Deltaproteobacteria bacterium
GGTCGCGACACTGGGTAATGATTCCCACCGGCTTGCTCGCCCTGGGACTGCGGCTGCGTCTTCCCGAGACGGTGATCCTCGGCGGCGACGCCGCCTACGAGCGCCTGCAGACCGCCCTCGGCCGGGGGACGGCCGACCGCTACTACGGGGAAACCTGGCCCTCGCTCTACGGCGCCCTCGCGCAGGCGATGCACGCTCTCGGCGCCGACGTGACCGCCCTGGTACACCCGCTCAACCTGTTTTTCGCCGTCGCGACGGCGTGCGTAGCGATTACCCTCGGGCGACGGGGCTCCTGGCTGGCCGGCTGGACGCTGGCGGCCGCCGCCTGGCCCGCGGCCCTCGCCCGCGCCGAAGACCACGTCGTGCTCGTGGCCTTCTTCCAGGTGCTCGCCGTCGCGGCGCTGGCGTGCAAGGGCGGGCACCGGCTGGCGGCGCTGTCGCTGGCAATGCTGGGGCACCTCCGTCCCGAGCAGCTGGCGGTGGCCGGGCTGTTGTCGCTCGGCCTCTGGCGTCACCCGCGCTGGATGGTGGCCACCCTCCTGGCCCTCGCGGCTCGCCTCGCCTACCTGCCCCCGCCCTCGGGCAGCGTCCCCATCCCCTGGGCTCGCCTCGTCGACCTGGGCGCGTGGCCGGAGATGGCGGGCGCCTACGGAGGCTGGGCGTCGCTCCCGTTGCTCGCGCTCGCGCTCTACTCGCGCGCGGGCTGGCCGCTCGTGCTGCTCGCCGTCAACGCGCTGCTGTACCTCCCGAAGACACAGCCACTGGCTGATCCGTTGCGCTTCGGCCTGCTCGTGCACACCTGGCTCCTCGTGGCCGCCGCCCTCGGCGCCGCGCGGGCCGTGTTCCACGTGAAACATCGCGCCCGCTGGCTCGCGCCGCTCGGCTTGCTGGCCGCGTCCTGGATGCCGCCGAGCACGCGCCCCTACACCTGGGAGGCCGAGTACCGCTTCCTGCGCCAGAGCCTGCCCCGGGGCGAGGGGCTCGACGCCAACCTCGCCCAGGCCACCGAGGCCGGCTGGTACGACGCCTCGCTCGATCCGAACGGCGCGATGGGCCACTGGATGAGCCTGCGCACCGGCTTCCCGTGGCGGGCGCTGGGCTCGGCCACGCCCGCGCCCGGCGACTGGCTCTACCGCGGCAGCGCCGATCACCTCGACGGCGCCTGGGCCGGCGCGGCCATGGGCCTCGACGTGGTGCAGGAGGCGCGCGTGCCGGCCGCCAGCGATGGCTGGGTGGACTACGGCGAGGGCGAGGTCAGCCTTGGGCTTTACCGGGTGATCGATCCCGGGCAGCGCTGACCAGCGCCTCGAAGAGCGCGCCGCTACGCAGCTCGGGGTGACCCTGCACGCCCACGGCGAAGCGCCGCGCCGGGTGGTACACCGCCTCGATCACCCCGTCGGGCGCGCGCGCCGCCACGCGGAAGGGGCCGAGGCGACCGGCGGCCTGGTGGTGGGTGCTGTTGCTGTCGGGGCCGAGCGCCGTGGCCAGCCACGATGGCACGCCCGGCTCGACAATCAAGGCGTGAGCGGGGCCGGCGGGGTCGCTGTCCTGCTCGTGACCGTCGACATGCTGCACGAGGCTCCCGCCACCGGCCACCACCATCGCCTGCATGCCGCCGCACAGTCCAAGTGTCGGCAGGTCGCGACTCAGCGCGGTGGCGGCGAGGCGGAGCTCCAGCGTGGTGCGCTCGTCGTCGACCCGGTCGAGGCGGGCGGACACCCCCTCGCCGTAGTGGCGGGGGTGGATGTCGAAGGCCCCGCCGGTGATCACCAGCGCGT
>VGRQ01000816.1 GCA_016875315.1 Deltaproteobacteria bacterium
GACGACGCCGCCGCCGTCGCGACCGCCCTCGCGCGTTTCGTGCGCCACCCGCTGGCGGAGCCGGTGCGCGAGTGGCTGCGCGCGCGCGGCATCGAGGGGGCTTCCCTCCCCCCGCCCGCCGAGGTGGCCCATCGCCTCGGCATCACCGACCTCGAGGCGCACCTGGAGACCGACGCCCGCGAGCGGGCCCGCCTGGCCCGCTCGCTGGAAGAGGCCTGGAAGCGCGCCGAGAGGGCCGAGACGGTGGCCAACGCCTACGCCGCGATCCTGGTCCTGGTCGCCCTCGTGGCGGTGCTCGGCTGGCTCGCGGCGCTCGGGGTCGTGCCCATCCTCGGCGGCCGCGGCGGCGAGGAGCACACCGAGTCTCACGACGATGCGCCAGCGCGATAAGGCGCGCACCCTGGAGCCCTGGCGCATGGACCTTCGCCTCGCTGCGAGCAGCACCCGAACCTGGCGCGGCGGGCGCGTCGACGAGTCCCCGGGCGAGGGCACCGGCCTCGCGCGCGCCCTCGAGCGTGGCGGCCCCGGCAGCCTCGCGGCGCTGCTCGCCGACGATGTCGAGCGCGTGGAACTGGAAGACGCGGACGTGTGCGTGTCGGTGGAGCGAAGCCTCTACGGGCTCGCCCGCGTGCGCACGCGCTGGCGCAGCGGCGAGGTGGCCGACCAGGACATCCCGCTCGAGGTGCCCGTCACCGACCTGGTCGAGGCGCTGCACGACGAGGCCCGGACCATCCACTACCGCGAGGGCGCCTGGTTCGAGGGCGCGCCGCTGGGGCCAGCAGCGCTGGTGATTCCGGCGATGTTCCCGGAGACACTCGGCTCCGGGTCTTTCCGCGCCGTCCACGGCGTGCGCGCTTCCTACGCGGCCGGGGCGATGGCCGGCGGCATCGCGGGCGTCGAGCTGGTGGCCGCGCTGGGCGGCGCCGGGCTCCTGGGCTTTCTCGGCTCGGGGGGCCTGCCCATCGAGGCCGTCGAGAAGGCGCTGGGCGAGCTCTCCACGCGCTGCGCGGGCCAGCCCTACGGCTGCAACCTCCTGCACAACCCGGCCGAGCCCGCCGTCGAAGAGCAGACGGTCGACCTCCTTCTCGCCCACGGCGTCCACGACGTCGATGCCAGCGCCTTCATGCAGCTCACACCGGCGGTGGTGCGCTACCGGCTCAGCGGCATCCACGAGGAGCACGGGCGCATCGTGGTGCCGAACCGCCTGGCGGCCAAGGTGTCGCGACCTGAGGTCGCGGAGCCCTTCCTTCGTCCCGCGCCCGAGAAGCTGGTAGCGGGCCTCGTCGCCGCCGGGAAGCTGAGCGCGGCGCAGGCGGCGCTGGCCCGCCGGGTGCCCATGGCCGACGACATCACCGCCGAGGCCGACAGCGGCGGGCACACCGACCGCAGGCCCCTGCCGGTGCTCATCCCCATCATCCGTCGCCTCGCCGATCGCGTGGCCGCCGAGCTCGGCTACGCGGATCGTCCCCGGGTGGGCGCCGCGGGCGGCATCGGCGATCCCTGGTCGCTCGCGGCGGCCCTGCAGCTCGGCGCCGACTACGTGATGACCGGGTCGGTCAACCAGGCCACGCCCGAGGCGGCCACCTCGGTCGCCGTCAAGCAGATGCTGCTGTCGGCGGCCTTCTCCGACGTGACCGAGGGCCCCGCGCCCGACATGTTCGAGATCGGCGCCCAGGTACAGGTCCTGTCGCGAGGCACCATGTACGCGCAGCGGGCGGCGCGCCTCTACGAGCTCTACAAGGCCCACGATGGCCTCGACGCCATCCCCGA
>VGRQ01000817.1 GCA_016875315.1 Deltaproteobacteria bacterium
GCGAGGCCTGGACCTGCCGCGGGGGCCTGTGGTCCCCGTGGAACGGCGAGACGGTGTCGCTCCAGCCGGGCGACCGCGTGCGCGTGCTCACCCCAGGCGGCGGCGGCTGGGGCACGAGCTAAGCTCGCGGCGTGATCCTCCTCCTCGCCTGCGCCGAGCCGCCCATAGTCCCCGACACGCTGCCGGAACCGGGCGACTACGCGCTCAGCGGCCCCGGTGGTCCAGCGGCGCAACTCGACGCGTCGCTACTCGACACCCCCTGCGCCGCGCTCACCGGCGGGCCACAGGACATCGAGCACCACAACCTCGTCGGCATGCACGACGGCTTCCTGCTCTTGCCCTGGGCACCGGAGAGCGGCGGCGGCGGCATCACCGTCTACGAGTTTTCCGACCCCTGCAACCCGGTGAAGCGCGGCGAGGCCTACGAGCCCTTGATGCGGGAAACCCACACCCTCGCGATCGGGCAGGCCGGTGGGCGCACCGTGCTCGCGGTCGACACCCTCGTCGACGGCGATCACGGGGGCGTGGGCTTCTGGGACATCAGCGACCCCGACGCCCCCACCTGGCTCTCCAGCCTGGAGATCCCCAACTTCGCCTACCCTGATGCCTACTTCAGGGTTTCACTCTCGGCTTTCTGGCAGGGCGACCGGCTCTACCTCAGCTCCGGGCTGCTCGGGGTGTTCGTGGTCGACGTGAGCGACCCGGCCGAGCCCGAGATCGTCGACAACTGGGTGGAGGTCGCCTTCCTGTCGGGGAGCTTCCACGTGATCGGCAACCTCGCGCTCGCGTCGACCGCCGGGATGTCGCGCACCATCCTGTGGGACATCGGCGACCCCGAGGACTGGCAGTTGCTCGCCGACTTCGACGTAGAAGACGATCTCGGCGAGGCCCATCCCTACTACTTCGCCAACGTGGGCGGGCACTACGCGTTGTTCGCCCGGAAGGACGAGGGTGGCGGCCCGGTGGTGTACGACATCGCCGACCCGGGGGCACCGGTGCGCGTGGGCGCCGGCTTCGTGGCCGAGGGCGACGGCGGCTACGTCGTGAGGCAGAACGACCTGCTCTTCGAGGGCGAGTCGAACTTCGGCAGCCGCTACGATTTTGGCGACCCCAGCGCCCCGGTAGAGGTCGCCCGCATCGACATGAGCGGCGACTTCGACACGCTGGTGCCCATCGGCAACGTGGCGGTGGCCAGCGTCGACGAGGGCGGGGAGCCGGGCATGGCCACATTGGTTTTCCCCTACGACGCCGATCCCGACGCGCGGCCCCCCGCGCTCGAGCTGGTCAACCCGCCCGACGGCGCCACCTGGGTGCCCGTCACCGGGCGGATCGGGCTCTCCTTCGACGAGCAGGTGGAGCCGGTGTCGGCCCACGCGGGCTCCCTGCGGGTGTGGAGCCAAGACGGCCGCGCCGTCCCCGGGCGTTTCTACGGCCAGGAGACGATCGTCAACTTCGTCCCCGACGCGCCCCTCGACCCCGACACTACCTACTTCGTCGAGGTGCCAGCGGGCGGCATCGCCGACGTGTCGGGCAACGCGGTGGCGGTCACGACGAGTTTCTCGTTCTCCACCGGGGCCGAGGTGATGGAGCGGCCATGGTGATCGCCCTGCTCGGCTGTGTGCTTCCCGAGGGGGAAGCGGTGGACCCGGTGGCCATCCTCGACGACTTCGGCGTGGTACACGTGGGCGACGAGGTGGTGTTCGACGCGGTGGTGAGCCAGGGCGACGAGTTCGCCTGGGAGTTCGGCGACGGCAGCAGCGGAGAGGGGAC
>VGRQ01000818.1 GCA_016875315.1 Deltaproteobacteria bacterium
GTAGACGCGGCCCTGCCAGTCCCGCCCGTGGGTGGCGGCGGCGGGGTAGTCGGCCTCCTCGAGGAGGGCGAAGACGCGCTGGAAGGACCACATCGGCAGGTGGTCCACCTCGATGATCATGCCGCGGGCCATCATGCCGCGCAGCAGGCTCTCCCCCACCTCGGTGAAGGTGCCGTTCTGGCACCAGCTCCCTTCGAGCGGGTCGTCCATGATGCGGCCGGCGTAGGTGAGCGCGGTGTCCATCGGGGCGGCGGGAAAGCCCGCCATGTCGTTCGGCGCGGGCGCGAGGTAGTCGGCGCGCGGCTCGTTGAGGCCGCCGAAGGTGACGGGGCCGCCGTCGAAGCCGGCGTCGACACCCTCGGGACAGGACTGGGTCTTGTTGGT
This sequence comes from Deltaproteobacteria bacterium, assembly GCA_016875315.1. Classification (GTDB taxonomy): domain Bacteria; phylum Myxococcota_A; class UBA796; order UBA796; family SXON01; genus SXON01. The sequence continues at coordinate 385 of VGRQ01000818.1, forward strand.
CCAGTGGCCGCTGTTGAAGAAATTGCCGAGCTCGATGAAGTCGCCGGAGCCATCGCCGGGGGTGAAGCGGTTGTCGTACTTGTGGTTGGGGAAGATGGAGCGCACCCCGCGGGCCGCGTAGTCGTCGAGCTGGGCTTCCACCCAGGCCTCATCGCAGGTGGGGGCGCCGGGCCGGGGGGTGAGCGTGCACCGAAAGAGGTCGGAGGTCTCGATGCCGAGAACCACCGCCAGCTTGCCCTCGGCGATGACCTCGCGGGCGTCCGCGGGGGTGGTGACCACGCGGAAGAACCCCTTCCCCGCCCCGCCGGACTGGGCATCGATGTAGTCCTGCATGGCCCACGTCTCGTCGATGATCCGGTCCACCGCGGTCATGTCCTCGCAGTCGTAGCGACTGGGTTCGAGGCCCTCGCCCACCATGAAGGTGCAGATGGTCGAGTTGGTGGTGGCGTGCTGCACCACGAGGCGCAGGCCGCCCATCCACGCCCGCTCGAGCCACCGGTAGTACTGGACCTGGTGGGTGGAGCGGTGCCGGGCGTTCGGCCAGTCGGGGAAGTCCGGGTAGCCGGCGGTGAGGTGGTTCTCGTGCTCGAGTTCCCCGACGAGGATGTCGGCGATGAGCTCGGTCATGTCGGCGGAGTCGTCACCCGACTTGTCGAAGGCGTAGCCGAAGAAGTCCCGGCGACCCGACTCACCGTGGAAAGGCGCGCAGTCGGCGAGGGCGTGCTCCACGCCGAGGCGGTGGAAGGGGGCGCCATGGAAGACGCCGCCGCCGCCGAAGCCGAAGTTGGAGAGGAGGTGGGAGTGGGCGTCGACGAGGCCGAAGAGGGTGCCGTCGTCGAAGGTGGTGCGGGTGATCTGGCCGGTGGCGTCGACGCTGAGCTCGGGGAAGCCCGCGCAGTCCTGGGCCGCTTCGAGGGTGACGGCCAGGGCCTCGCCGGCGTCCACGAGGCCGGGACGGCCCAGGAAGCGCTCGTTGCGGCGGTTGAAGAGTTGCACCCTCGGCCCGCCCAGCGCGGCGTTCTGCATCTCCCACTCGCCGCCGGAGATGTAGCCGTCGTCCACCGTGAGCTTCTCCACCCGGGTGATGTCCGACTCCAGCGCGGCCACCCGGCCGAGGGTGTCGGTCTCGGCCACGAGGTAGCGCCCGTCGGCGTCCTTGAGGAGGTACACCCCGAGGTCCGCGGCCTGGAGGCGGAAGCGCGCCGCCTCGGCCTCGCCCATCCACGCCCACCGGTAGCTGTCCTCGCCGGGCACGAGCCAGTCGTCGTCTGCGCGCAGGGACACGCAGCTGTGGGCCCAGCTGTCGACCGCCATGTCCTCGACGGGCAGGCGCTCCTGGCCGCAAGCCCCGAGGAGGAGGAGGGGAAGGAGCGCGGCGGGA
>VGRQ01000819.1 GCA_016875315.1 Deltaproteobacteria bacterium
AACTCAAGCCGCGCCCGGCGCCGCGCCTCCGACACCCCGGCTGCGCCCAGCCGGGCCACGATCGGCGCGCGGCCGAGAGTGAAGGCGGCGGCGAGGAGCACGAGGACCGGTAGCGCGGCGCGGCGCGGGCGACGATAGCTGCGGCCACCATGCACCTCGACGCGATCCTCATCGATCTCGCGCTCATCTTCGGCGTGGCCGTGGCCGTGGTGCTCGGACTCGCGCGCGTGGGCCTGCCGCCGGTGGCCGGCTACATCGCGGCCGGCATCCTGGTGGGGCCCGGTGGGCTCGGCCTCGTGGCCGACCACGCCCAGGTCGAGTCGCTGGCGGAGCTGGGCGTGGCGCTCCTTCTGTTCACCATCGGGCTCGAGTTCTCTCTCGACCGGCTCCGCAGCATGGGACGGTGGGTGGCCCTCGGCGGCGGCGCGCAGGTGGCCTTCACCGTGCTCGCCGCGCTGGCGCTCGGCTGGGCCGCCGGGCTGGCACCGGGGGAGTCGATCTTCTGGGGCTACGCGGCGGCGCTCTCCAGCACCGCCATCGTGCTGCGGGCGCTGGGCGACCGGGGGGAGATCGCGGCGCCCCACGGTCGTTTCGTGGTGGCGGTGCTGATCTTCCAGGACCTGTGCATCGTGCCGATGATGCTCACCCTCCCGCTGCTCGGCGGCGGCGACGAGAGCACGGCGGCGATCGTCGCGGCGCTGGCGAAGTCCCTCGTGGTGATGGCGGCGATCCTGGTCGCGGCGCGCTGGATCGTGCCGCGGGTGTTGCTCCGCGTGGCTGCCACGCGGCGTCGTGAGCTGTTTGTGCTGAGCGTGCTGTTCATCAGCATCGTCGTGGCGGTGGGCACTGCGTCGCTCGGGCTCTCTGTGGCGCTGGGGAGCTTCCTCGCCGGCGTGATCATCGCCGACACCGAGTTCCTGCACCAGGCGGCGGCCGACGTGGCCCCGTTTCGCGACGCGCTGGCGAGCGTGTTCTTCGTGTCGATCGGGATGCTGTTCGACCCCGCGACGGTCATCGCTGCGCCCGCGCTCGTTCTCGGAAGCGTGGCGCTGCTCGTGGGGGGCAAGCTCGCCCTCGCCACCGTCGCGGCCCTCCTGCTGCGATTCCCCGCGCGCGTGGCGCTGGTGGCGGGCCTCTCGCTCGCGCAGGTGGGCGAGTTTTCCTTCGTGCTGGTGAAGGCCGGTGAGGGGCTCGGCCTCGTCGAGGCCCACGCGGCGCGCCTCTTCATCGCCGCGAGCGTGATCACCATGTTCCTCGCGCCGCTGGCCGTGGCGGCGAGCCCGCGCCTCGGGGCGGCCGGTGCTCGCTTGTTGCAGCCCCTGGAGCGGCTGTGGATGCCCGCCGACCTCCCGGCGGCCCCGGCGGAGGCGCGGCTCGAGGGCCACGTCGTGGTGGCGGGGCTCGGCGTGGCCGGGCAACTGCTCGCCACCGCGCTGCGCAACGCCGGCGCGGCCTACGTGGGGCTCGACCTCAACCCCGACACCGTGGCTCGGCTGCGCCGCGAGGGGCACCCGGTCCACTACGGCGACGTGGCGAGCCCCGAGGTGCTGGAGCTCGTGGCGCAAGTGCCCCGCGCGCGGGTGGTCGTCTTCCTGCTCAGCGATCCCGACGCGGCGCGGCGGGCGGTGGCCGTGACCCGGGCCCACTGGCCCGCCGTGCCCTGCCTGGTGCGCGCCCATCGCGCCGGCTACGACGAGGTGGCGCTGGCGGGCCCGATGGTGGAGGTGGTGTCGGAAGACCTGGAGACGGCACTGGAGATC
>VGRQ01000820.1 GCA_016875315.1 Deltaproteobacteria bacterium
CGCCGGCTGCCTGGAGCGTGCCCCAGATGCTCGGCACGTAGCTGTAGCGGAAGTAGTCCGGGTCGAGCGCCGACAAGCGGTCGCCGATGTCGGCGAGGAAGTAGCCGTTGATCGCCGGGGTGAGCGTGCCGGTGCCGAAGTAGTACCAGGCCTGCGCGATGCACTCGGTGCTCTGCTCGAAGTTCACGAAGTCGTAGCCGAAGCTCACCACGCGCATGTCGGGGCGGACGCCCGCCACCTGCTCGAGCACTGCCCGGAAGTTGGTGTCGTACAGCGTGCCGTTGTTCGCGCCGTTGCCCGCGAGGTAGTTCGCGAACAGGTCGTTGCCCCCCATCGAGAGCCATACCCAGGTGGCCTCCGGGTGCAGCGCGATCATCTCGGGGATTGCGGTGGGGTACTGGTTGGCGTACTGGTCGGCGGTCGTCCCGCCGATGCCGTAGCCGGCGACCGTCAACGCGTAGGGCGCGAGCGCGTCGCCCAGCTCGTCGGCGCTGCCCTCGGCCCAGGAGTCGCCGAACACCAGCACGTCGGCGGCGAAGGCCGGGATGCAGAGCAAGAGCATCCCGGCATCATCGCACGCTCAGTACAGGTCGAGCGTGTAGATCTCGCCCTCGCCGGAGCTGTCCACCGCCACGAAGTCGACGATGTAGTCGTAGTAGGCGCAGTCCAGGTAGGTGGAGCGTTCCTGCCAGGCGCTGAACCACACCGCGCCGCCGTCGGGGAAGAGCTCGAAACCGTCGACCCACTCGCCCGTCCAGCCGTCGTACACGTCGGCGTACACCGCCTCGATGTCGCCCTTGCCGTTGTCGTCGTACACGTCGGCCTCGAACCACCACACGTTGTCGTCGTAGGAGCGGTCCCAGTAGCAGGAGGCGTCGGCCCAGTCGATGTAGGGGGCGTAGTCGGCGTGGCCACCGCCACCGCCGCCGCCGGAGCTGTAGATCACGCAGCCAGGGAGCGCCACCAGCGCGGCGAGGAGGGGAAGGGTGCGGGTCATCGCGTTGTCCTTGGTCACGACTAGGCTACGCCGCCCCGGGGTGGGCCATTCGATCAGCCCCGCTCCGTCCACCGCCACGTGGTGAGCAGCCGCGCGTAGTTGGCGCGCTCGAAGGCCTCGGGGTCGGGGCAGCGCGCGAGGCTCATGTTCCCTCGGAGTTGCGACACGCCCGTGTACTCGTGCTCGCCCATCCAGCGCTCCAGCCCGTCGCGCAGCCCGCGCAGGTGCTCGGGACCGTGCTTCACCACCGCCGACACCACCTGCACCACGTCCGACCCCGCCATCAGCGCCTTCACCGCGTCCTCGGCGGAGTGGACGCCCCCCGAGCAGGCCAGCGAAAGGCCGGTGCGACCCCGCAAGATCGCGATCCACCGCAGGCGCATCAAGAGCTCGTTCGAAGAGGAGAGCACCAGCCGCGGCCGCACCTCCAGCTCCTCGATGTCGATGTCGGGCTGGAGGAAGCGGTTGAACAGCACCACCCCGTCGACGCCCGCTTGCTCCAGGCGCCGCACGAGGTGGGGTAACGACGAGTAGAGGGGCGACAGCTTCACGCCCAGCGGCAAGCGCGTCGCGTCGCGCACCGCCTGCGCCAGCTCCACGACGCGGTCCTCGATGGCCGCGCCGGACACGTCGGCGTTGGTGGCGAGCAGGTAGACGTTGAGCTCCAGCGCGTCGGCGCCAGCCTCCTCGATGAGCTTGGCGTAGCGCACCCAGCCCGAGGTGCTCGTCCCATTGAGCGAGGCGATGACCGGCACCTTC
>VGRQ01000821.1 GCA_016875315.1 Deltaproteobacteria bacterium
ACCTCAACAAGACGTGTTTCAACCCGCCGTATTCGCCCTGTCGGCCCGAGAGCGGGCTCGGGTGGCGCCGCGGGGCGCCGCCACCGTGATCGAGAGCGCCTTGTTTGGCGCGGCGGTCGTTGGTGACAGATCTCCAGCGTGCCACGTTCGGCGGCCTCCAGGTGTCGGGCGAAGGGGCGGGCGGCGAGCCCGGGCTGCTACGCGGCGGAGCCCTCCGTCGCGGCAACAGGTGTGGGGAGGTGCCGCTGGATGACGCTCCAGAGGGGCACGTGCGCGGGGTTGACGCGCACGGTGACCTGGCGCGCGTGCCGCGTGACGGTAGCCGCCGTGCGCAGCAGCCGCTCGCGCAGGCGCCTGGTGGAGAGGCGTTCGTCGGACTCGGGGTCCAGCGAGCAACGCAGCGCGTGCAGGAGGTTGTACGCGAAGCCGGCGAGCAGCAGCGAGACCTCGTTCTCCGCGGCGCCGGTGGGGCGCTTCCGCGCGACGGAGCCCTCCCGCGACCGCGAGACGCTCGAGACCGTCGGCGCCACGTCGCGGAGGAACTCGCCGATGTGTTGCTCGGCCTCGCCGCGCTGGCGGTACCGGGCGAGCAGGTCCGTGCTCGTGGCCTCGGGCCGCGCGGCGTTGCTCGCCAGGAAGAAGAGGTGGTGGAAGAGTTCGCCGTGGGCGTGGTCGCGCTCGACCAGCACGGCGACGATGCGTACGACGCGGGTCCACTTCCTGGGCCGGTACCAGAGCTCGTAGGTGGCCTCCCGGCGCGTGCCGTCCAGGGACGGGGCGCGCCGCCAGGCTTCGAGCGTGCGCTTCGACCAGGCGCTCGCCTCGCGTTGGAGCACCGGGTTCGTCCGCAGCCGCGTGATGAACGTGACGTTGCGCTCCTCCAACCAAGCCAGCAACTTCCCGTTCGCGTAGCCGCAGTCCATCCGCAGCCACACCTTCCGGCCGAGCGTGCGGACGTGCCCGAGCAGCGGCGTGAGGAACGACCGCACGTCGTCTGCCGTGTGCACGTTGCCGGGCCGCAGGCGGACGCCCAGCATGTCGCCGGTGTCGGTGTACGCGACGAGCGGGTGGAAGCACGTGGTGCGGTAGTGCCCGTTGTACGCGGCACCGACCTGGCTGCCGTGGGCCTCGATCGCGTAGGAGTCGACGTCGAAGGTGACCTCGTCGCGGAAGCCGTGCACGGAGAGGTTCCTCGCGCAGGCTCGGTCCGCGAGAACGTGCGCGAGCTGGCGCCGGTTGAACGCGCTCCCGAGCATGGCCTGCATCCGCGACAGCGTGGGCTGCGACGCGAGGCCGTCCGGCGTGAGCGCCGTCTCCGCCTGCTCCAGGGGCGCCGTGCCGCGACGCGTGGACACCGCGAGGCGGAAGGCCGGGTCGTGGCGAAGGAGGTCGGCGTCGTCCTGGTCCCGCCACCCCTGTGCGAGCAGCATCACGCGGGTCATCACCAGCTCCACGAGCGGGTGCGTCACCAGGTGCTGGGCACGATGGTCGAGGACCCGCGCGAAAGCCGCCGCGTACCCGAGCCGGTCCGCGACCTCGCGCACAACGAGGGCGCCGGCGTCCCCCGTCACCACGCTCGACGACGCCTGCACGCGCACCGCGCGGTTGAAGTCCGGCCGGAACAGGGTACCCTGCTGCTGCTCACCCATCTCTGCCTCCGCGTGGGACGTTACAGACAACGGAAGGCTAAGTTCTTTCGGCTCTTTACGCCAGGCCGGATGGGTGAGGACTTTCGCGGGTGCATACGGGGGG
>VGRQ01000822.1 GCA_016875315.1 Deltaproteobacteria bacterium
GTGGCGGTGCCGTCGAGGTTGCGGAAGAGGAAGTCGTCCGGCCCCACCGCGCAGCCGCTCCACGAGGCGAGCCATCCGCAGGGCTGCAGCGCCGCCTCCAGCAACACCGCCCAGGGCATCACCGGGTGGGCGTTCTCCTGGAAGTACCAGGCGCCCGGGGGCACGTCGTACTCCACGGTGGCGCTGGCGCCGGCCTGCTTGCTCCCCATCTCGCCGGTGGTGGCGGTGACGCGGGACATGAAGTGGTACGGTGGGCCGGGGAGCCGCGGCACCTTGCGGTGGCCGTCGAAGTCCTTGTACATCGGGCCGAAGGCGTCGGTGGGGCGGCCCCACGCGCAGGACAACATCTGCTTCCAGCCGAACTCGGCCGGCACGTCCGGCGCCGCGAGGTGATCGGCGAAGGCGGGGCGTTCCAGCGGCCAGTCGGGGACCAGCTCCACCACCAGCGGGTCGGCGTGGAAACACTTGAGACCGTCGACGGTGCAGAGCACCTGTGCCACGAGGCGAGGGACCGGTCCACCCACGCGCTCGGTGACGAAGATCTCGTAGGTCAGCTTCTTCGACCAGGGGATCACCTGCCCGCGACAGCGCAGCTTGAAGGCGATGTCTTTCGCCGGTTCGAAACGCCATCCGTCGCGGTGCAGCGTGTAGCCGTAGCTCGCGAGCAGGATGTACATGGCCTGGAGGCAGCCGTCGAACATCAGCGTGCCCGGCATGCACGGGTCGTTGTGGAAGTGACCGTGGAAGAACCAGAGCCCGGGGTGGATGTCGAGCTCGCCGCGCAGGTAGCCGCGTTGCCAGGGGCCGCCGTCCGGATCGATGCTCACCCGGTCGAGGATCAACATCCGGTCGGACGGTGTCCGGGGGGTCCAGGTGTGGGTGTGGGCGCGCGCGAAGGCCGGCCCGAAGGCAGCCTCGAGGTCGCCGTGGCCAAAGGCCTCGAGCGCGGCGCGGTCGAGGTCCACGCGAGCGGGCGTGGCCACCGGCGGGTCGACCTTGCCCGGGCCGGGATCGTGACCGGACGCCTCCCAGATCACGCCGCCGCTCTGGGCCAGCTCGGCGTCGGAGAAGAAACCGGCCTGTCCCTCGCGCACCACCAGCCGCGCGCTCTCGCCCACGTGACAGTCGTAGCGGAAGAAGAACATCCGCACGTCGCCGAGCTTGGCGTGCTGGTCGATGCGGATGTCGTAGCGGAGCGTCTCGCCCACCCGGGGGAGCTCGCCCTGGTAGGTGAGGGTGCAGCCGAGCAAGCGGTAGATCCGCTCGCCCTGGTTGAGCCAGTCGATGCCCTGCCAGGAGCCGAGCAAGAGGTCGGCCTGGCCGGACTCGATCATCAACCCGCCGGGCATCCGCCCGTCGTGGAGGTACCAGCTGTCGGGCTTGATGTCGGTCTCGGTGATGATCCGGCCCTTGCCGAGCACGCGCGGCGGGCCCTCCAGGTCGAGCACCCGGTCGGCGAGCAAGAGCGGCGGCTCGGGCATGCGCACCACGCGACGGTAGGCGTCGAGGGCGGCGAACTCGGGGCCGAAGATGGTGGAGATGGAGCCGTTGGCGCCCATCTCCAGCTCGGCGCGGGTGAGGGTGAGCTGGGGTGCAGCGGGGAGCGGGGTGGCCCCCTCCCGCCCGTCGGGCACCCTCCCCCCGCTGGGCGGGGAGAGGGGGGCTGGGGGAAGGCTCGTGGGCGGGGTGGCCCCCTCCCGCCCTCCCGGCACCCACCCCCCGCTGGGCGGGGAGAGGGGGGCTGGGGGAAGG
>VGRQ01000823.1 GCA_016875315.1 Deltaproteobacteria bacterium
CGCCCAGCTCGAGGGCTGGTCGGCATCGACGGCCACGATCTCGTAAATCGACAGCCGCTCGGCGTCGTCGGGGTCGTGCAGCACCTCTGCAGCGAGGCGCTGGCAGGGTGGGCACCAGATGGCGGTGAAGTCGTACAGGCGCACGGGGTAGCCGGCCGGGCGCGTGGCCGGGTCGGGGGGCGCAGGCTCCAGCAGCGCGGTTCGTCCCCGGGCTGCGTTGGCCACCGTTCCCACGAGGGTGAGCTGGCGACAGTCGCGGCCGTCGTCGTCACACACCCCCACCTCCAGCGTCACCCGGTCGTCCTGCATCACCGGGATTCGCGCCCAGGACAGGTCGCCGGTGCCGGCCACCTCGTCGCGCCCGTTGCCGAGGCGCGCCGGTGCCTGCGCGTTGACGTGCTGGCCGGGCTCCGGCGTGATCTCCACCCGGCCGAGGCCGCCGTGGGTGAGCAGCGTGGCGGTGGTGGCGGCGTGGGCCAGCGGGAGGAGCAGCATCGATCCGGCCTACTCCGCCCGCAGCCCCGGGGCCTCGTGACCGAAGGCCACCACGTACTCGGGGTAGCTGCCCTCGAACACCCGGGGACCAGACGGCGCCACTTCCAGCACGCGCGTGGCCAGCGCGCGGAGGAAGGCCCGGTCGTGGCTCACGAACACCAGCGTGCCCTCGTAGTCGGAGAGCGCCTTCACCAGCGCGCGCTTCGTCGTGAGGTCGAGGTGGTTGGTGGGCTCGTCGAGCACCATGAGGTTGGGGGCGTCGAACAACATCTTGGCCAGCGCAAGGCGGGCCTTCTCGCCGCCGGAGAGCACGTGGATGGGCTTCTCCACGTCGTCGCCGGAGAAGCCGAAGGCGCCGGCGAGGTTGCGGAGCACGCCCTGGTCGGCGCGGGGCGCGTGGGCTTGCAGGGCTTCGAACACGGTCATCCCGAGGTCGAGCTGCTCCACCTGGTGCTGCGCGTAGTAGCCGAGGGTCACGGCGGCGCCGAGCGCCACCTCCCCGCCGTCGGGTTTGAGCGCGCCGGCCACCATCTTCAGCAGCGTCGTCTTGCCCGCGCCGTTCTCGCCCATCACCGCCCAGCGCTCGCCGCGGCGCACGGTGAGGCTCACGTCGTCGTGGACAGTGCGCGCGCCGTAGCGCTTGCTCACCTTGCGCACGTGCACCACGTCGTTGCCGCTGCGCTCGCACTTCTTGAAGGCGAAGTGCCGCTCCACCAGCCGCCGGGGCGGCTCCACGCGCTCGATCTTCTCCAGCTTCTTGGCTCGGCTCGCCGTTTGCGAGGCCTTGGATGGCTGCCCGCGGAAACGCTCGATGAAGCGGATCTCCTTGGCGAGCATCGCCTGTTGTTTCTCGTACTCGGCCTCGCGCTGCGCCGCCTCGAGCGCCCGCGCGCGCTCGTAGGCGTCGTAGTCGCCGGTGTAGGTGCGGATCTTGCCGCCGTCGATCTCGACGATCTTTCGCACCACGCGGTTGAGCACGTCGCGGTCGTGACAGGTCATGAGCACGGCGCCCGGGTAGTCTCGCAGCCAGGCCTCGAGCCAGACGATCGACTCGATGTCGAGGTAGTTCGTGGGCTCGTCGAGCAGGAGCAGCTCGGGACGCATGAGCAGCAGTCGCGCGAGCTGCACCCGCATGCGCCAGCCGCCGGACAGCGCGCCGATGGTGCCCTCGACCTCCGCCTGGCCGAAACCGAGGCCGGCGAGCAGGGCGCGGGCACGGGCCTCCAGGTCGTAACCGCCGCCCTCCTGG
>VGRQ01000824.1 GCA_016875315.1 Deltaproteobacteria bacterium
GGTGGCAAGCGGGCCACGCTATCGGCGCAGGCGAGCAGCAGTGTCACCACCAGGACCCCCACGCCGGCCAGGCCACCGGCAAGAAGCGGAGCATCAGCAAGGACAGCGCGGCGAGGAGCGGCCACGCCAACCTGGGCGGCCGGCATGGCGCCGCGAGGTAGGCGCCGGCGAAGACCATCCACAGCGGCTCCAGCGGCACCCGGTAGCGCGTGAGACCGGCCAGGCAGGCGATGGCGGCCACGTGGTAGGCGACGATCGCCGAGGCGCCCGCGACGTACCAGCCGCGCCCCCGCGTGACCGCCCCGAGCGTGCCGGCCACGAGTGTCAGGATGCTGAACACCGGCACGAGCGCCACGATCAACTCGTCGCCCCAGGCCGGGAGTCCCGCCCAGCGGCCGGTGCGGATGTTGCGCGTGAGCAGCGAGTGGGGGTTGAGCATCTGCGACACGCGGAGCGGCACGCGCTCGAGAAACTCGCCTGGATTTTCCTTGACCCAGTCGACGCCGTTCTGCATCTCGCAGGCGTCTTGCAGCGCCGGGTTGTACACGAAGGGACAGTGGCGACGACCGGTCGCGGTCACGCGGTCGAAGTCCTCGTCGCGGATGAGGCCGTTGCCGTAGTCGAAGGTGACCGGCGGGTAGTCGTTGTTGCCCAGCCACATCATCTGGCCCAGCGTGCGGTCGCTCAGGATGAAGGCGTCGAACTTTTTTGAAGCGTAGGCGCTGTAGGGCGCGACGACGATCGCGGCGCCGAGCACGGCGGCCACCGCCGCGCGCCCGAGTCCGGGTACACGCCAGCGCCCCCAGCCGAGCGCGAGCACGAGGCAGGGCAGCATGTAGGTGGCCACGCCGCGGAAGAGCACGCAGGCGCCGAGCAGCGCGCCCGCCGTCGCCGCTCGCCAGGCGGTGGGCTCGTCGTGCCGGATCGACTCGCCGTCGTTGCGCTCGCCGCGCGCCCAGGCGATGGCCTGCACCATGCCGAACAACAGGAGCGTGTAGATGCACTCGCTCCAGAAGCTCGACGCGTAGAAGACGTGCGTGGGGCTGAGCGCGAAGAGCGCGCCGGCGATCGTCGCCGCGCTCCGGCCGAAACGCGCGCGGGTGAAGTTGTAGATCAGGGCGGTGGTGAGCACCGCGGCGAAGAGCTGCGTCCACTTGATGTCGTGCATCTTGCCGAGGAAGGTGCCGTGGAGGGCGAGCAGCCCGGGGTAGCCCGGGGCCCAGAGCCAGCCGCGGGTGCCCACCATGCCCTCGCCCCGCACGATCGAGGCCGCGAGGTCGCGGTAGGTACACTCGTCGCGCACGCAGGGGCGCCACCACCACGCCCACATCGGCACGAAGCGCACCAGCGCCGTCGTGAGCACGAGGGCGACGAGGCGGTAGTCGGGCGGCCGGCGCACGCCGTGGGGCTATCGACTCTCGTGACCGCGTGCCTAGACTCCCGGGGTGCTCGCCGCGCTCGCCTTGCTCGCCAGCCTCGCCTTCGCGGCCGGCCCCACGTGGACGGCGGCGCCCGAGAGCGACCGTCCCACGGTGGAATCGCCGGTGGGCGGCTGGCACAGCGCACCCGGTCTCTACGCCAACGTGCACGGCGATCCCGGCGATCATGCCACCATCAAGCGCCTAGCGAATCACGCGGCCGAGAGCGTCCCGGCGCTGGTGTCGCGACTGGGCCTGCGCCCGGGCGGCACCATCGACGTGTACCTCGTCGACGACGAGCGCCAGTTCCATGCCTTGC
>VGRQ01000825.1 GCA_016875315.1 Deltaproteobacteria bacterium
CCGCCTCGCCGCCGCGGTGCTCCTCGAGAAGAAGCTCGGGCTGCTCTCCCTCTTCGGCACCTGGCGCCTGGAGAGCTTCTGGGAAAGGGTGGCCATCCCGGTGATCGGGTGGTTCGTGCGCGGCGCCACCGACATCAACGCGGTGAACACGCCGGGGCGGAAAGACGCCTTCGCGAACGGGCAGTTCCTGCTCGTGTCGCGCGCGGCCTACGAGGCGGTGGGAGGCCATGCCGCCGTGCGCGGCGAGGTGCTCGACGACGTGCGCCTGGCCCACGCCTTCAAGCAGCGCGGCTGGCCGATCGGCCTGTACGCCGCCCCGGGCGCCTTCCGCGTGAGGCTCTACCGGGGTCTCGGCGAGATCTTCCACGGTTACACCAAGAACTTCTACGAGGGCATGGGGCGGCGTCCCCACGTGGCCCTCGCGGCCCTGCTGTTCCTCGCGGTGTCGTCCTTCCTGCCCTACGCCCTGTTCGCCGTGGCCATGCTCCACCCCGCCAGCGTGCTCACGGGGATGACGGCGGACTGGCCCTGGCAGCTCTGGCTCGCGCTCACCTGCGGGCTGCCGGTGGCCTTCCGCTTCCGGCTCGACCGCGCCGACGGGCGCAGCGGCTGGATGGCCTGGTCGCACCCGGTGGGCAACGCGGTGCTGGCCGCGGTGTTGCTCGGCTCGGTGTTCCGGGTGCGGGCGCGGTGGAAGGGCCGGGCCTTCCACGACGGGCGTGCCGCCTAGAAAGCAAGAACGCCGACCCCGGGGGATCGGCGTTCTTGGTGGTGGAGCAGGAGACGGGATTTGAACCCGCGACAACCACGTTGGCAACGTGGAGCTCTACCGCTGAGCTACTCCTGCGGAGCGCCGCCCTTCTAATCTCGCTACCCGCGCCGTCAAGCCCCGGCGCTCATTCTGCGTTGTCGCGCGCACCGGGCGGGTGACGATGGCGCGCTTCTCTGCTACGGTGTGCTGCCCCGATCTCGCCCCCACTTTGGAGCGTCCATGCGCGCCCTCTCTTCTCGCCTCGGTCTCGCCGGTCTCCTCTCCCTCCTCGCGCTTTCCGCTTGCGACGGCGCGCCAGTAGACGACACCGAGAAGGAGGACAGCAAGGACACCGACAGCGGCTCCGACTACGTGCCGCCCACCGACGCCGACGGCGACGGCGTGACCCCGGCCGACGGCGACTGCGACGACAACAACGCCGAGCTGCACCCGGGACAGGCCGAGGCCTGCAACGGCATCGACGACAACTGCAACGGCGTGGTCGACGAGGGCCTCCCCGACACCGACGGCGACGGCGTGGCCGACTGCGAAGACACGGAAACCTGCGACGGCGTCGACAACAACGGCGACGGCCAGGTCGACGAGGGCTTCACCGACGCCGACGGCAACGGCGTGGCCGACTGCGTGGGCACCGAGGAGTGCGACGGCGTCGACAACAACGAGAACGGGCAGGTCGACGAGGGCTTCGACGAGGACAACGACGGCTACACCAGCTGCGGCGACGACTCCACCCCGGCCGACTGCGACGACACCGACCCCAACATCTTCCCCGACGCCGGCGAGGTGAGCGGCGACAACGTCGACAACGACTGCGACGGCCTCATCGACGAGGGCGACTGGGCCGAGGGCGACCTCGCGATCAACGAGATCATGAACAACCCCGGCGACGTGCTCGACCCCGACGGCGAGTGGTTCGAGCTGGTGAATACCTCCGACCGCACGCTGATCCTCAATGGTCTCGTC
>VGRQ01000826.1 GCA_016875315.1 Deltaproteobacteria bacterium
GGAGCGCGGCGTACGCCGCCATCCCGTGTACGAAGTGAAAGCGCACGTCGCGCCGGAAACGCAGGTTGAAGTGCGCGAGGTGCAGCAGCGGCGCGTCGGTGCTCGCCACTACCGGTACTCGTGCCGCGTCAGCGTGCGCTCGAGGTCGGCGCAGAGATTGTCGAAGAGGGCGTGGCCGGCCTCCTCGCCGAGGGCCTGGAGCACCGCGCAGGCGGGGCCCTCGGGCCAGAGTAGCGAGGGCCGCCCCTGAGGATCGTTCCAGAGGCCGACAGACTGCATGTGGGCCGTGGCGTCGTGCATGATCCACTCGGTGGGGGAGCCGTGTGCCACGTCGTTGCGCAAGTCGCGCGCGTGGCGGTCGGGATTCCGGCGGAGGACCGCCTCGGCAAGGGTGGTGAAGGCGCGGGTGCGCAGTTGTGCGTCCGCCCACGACGCGGCGAGCCGCAGCTTGTCTCCGAGGCAACCGAATCGGTGGTCGGTTCCGTCCGCCATGAAGGGGCGTGGGCTGGTCCGCCACGCCTTGGGATCGGTCTCGATGTACGCCGCGTCTGGAGCCGCAGCGAGCCGCCAGAAACCGCCATTTTCGCCCGGCGTGGCGCCCGCCCGTCTCAGCGCGTCCAGCAGCGCTTCCTCGACGAACCCCACGGTCGCGTGAAGCGCCTCGGGCACGCGGCCCGAGCGCAACGCCGCCTCGGCCCGCAGCGCCACGCGCACGGCGGCGAGAGGGTGGGCGAAGACCTCGGGGTCACCGCAGGCCGTCTGGCCCAGCGGGAGGGTCGCGGACCACAGGTGGAGTCGATGCAGCGCGCTCGCCCAGCCATCATGCGCGTGCTCGAGATCCTGGGTCGCGCCGTAGGCCGCGCTCCACTCCCCCTGGCGCACCAGGCGCAACGCGGCCAGGCGGGCGTCAAAGCTGCGGGTGGGCTGCACCGCCTGCGCCACCTCCCGGGCCACCTCGGGCGCGCCGGGCCGCAGGCGCGGCACGGCCAGCTCGATGACCTTGCGGCTTTGCGCCCGGAAGCGCACGAGGGAGCCTAGGAGTTGTTTCACCGCCGGGAAGCCACCGGTGGCCAGGATCAGCACCTCTGAGACGTCGTCGGTGATTGCCGCCTTCACGGCGTCGTCGATGCGCTTCACCGCCGCCGCCCGGATGACGGCGTCGCGGGGCGCGGACGTGTCTTCGAGCCGCTCTCTCGCCCCGAGGTAGGGAACGCCGGCCACGGGGTTGGCGCCGCGCGCCGCCGCGCGTTGGCACGACAGCTGGATCGCCGCGAGTGGCTCTTCCCGCAGGTCGCGCCGCGTGCCCAGCACCAGCACGGACACGGGGACGCCCGGCCGCTCCCGCTGGCACCAGTCCAGGCCCGCGTCGAGCTTGGGGAGGCACGCCCAGCGGGGCCGGGGGCAACGCCACGCCGGCGCGGGCAGCAGCGCGGGAGGAGTGTCCACCAGGGTGCAGGCCTCGAGGAGTCTCTTATGCACGTCCGCCGCCCACTTCTTCGCGATCTCCCCGCGCGCGGGCCCGTTGCCCCTGTCGGCCACGACTTGCACGTCGGTGTCGCCCGTCGACACCACCAGCAGGAGGCGTCGGGCGCTCATGGCTTCGACCCGCGGACCGCCGCGCGCACGCGGTCGAGGGTCTCGTTCCATCGTGCGTGGGCGTTCGCCACGCCGAGTTCCCGGAGCAACGTGGCCACCAGCGGCTGCGCGAGGCAGCCCGCGGCCCAGTCAGCCGG
>VGRQ01000827.1 GCA_016875315.1 Deltaproteobacteria bacterium
CGATCTCGCGCGCCGAGCTGGCCGGCCCGGCGCTGGCGCTCCAGGACCGGGCAAACACCGCGCGAGGCGGTCGCGACACGTCGAAGGGCTCGGCGGTGGCCTTGAAGCTCACGAGGCCCGGGCGCTGCATCGCCGGGTGCAGGTCGGGACGCAGGCGCTTCATCTCGGCCTTGAGGAACTTCTCGCTCCCGGGCTGGCAGAGGGCGAAGGCGAAGGGGCTGGTGGGAACGGCCATGGCGCCCTGGGGCTAACCGCCCGGGGGCACCAGCTCGTCGAACTGGGCCGCCAGCCGCTCCCCGGCGAGCCGGTGGCCGAGCACGCTCGGGTGTACCGGGTCGAGCGTCACGTAGAGATCGCGGAGGAAGAGCGTGGCCGGATCGGGCCCCTGGAAGGCCGGCGTGAAGTCGAGGAAGGGCAGCTCGTGGGCGGCGGCGTAGGCGGCGAGGCGCCGCTGCGGCTCGAGGTCGGTGGCGGTGGCCGCCACGTCGATCCCGATGCCCTCGCGGTAGAGCGAGAGAACCTCCTCGCTGAGCTGCACCTCCAGCGGGAAGACGGCGAGGACGAGCCGCGCGTCGCAGGCAGCAGTGGCGTCGCGGAGCGCGTCGAGCACGCGGAAGCTCCCCTCCCACGCCAGCTCCACGTCGGGGCCGGGCTCTCCGAGCACGGGGAAGTGGTAGCCGGGGTTGTCGTCGAGGTCGAGCAAGCCGGTGGCGTAGGCCAGCGACTTGGCCGACCGGAACAGCGCGGTGTAGGCATAGGAACGATGGAGGAGTCGCGACGCGAGCGACGGCGGCTTGCCCCGGGGGCGCGCGCGGGGCTCGACCTCGATCGCGTCGTGCTCGTAGGCCCACAGGTCGTTGAGCACCACGCTGGCGAGCACCACGTCGGCATCGAGGCGATCGCACCAGCGCCGGGTGCCGTGGAGCACGTAGGGCAGCCCGGCCGAGGGCAGCCCGGCGTTGAGGAACTCCACGGGGGGGTGACCTGCCGCCTCGAGACGCGCCCGCGCGACGCGGTGGAAGGTCGCATCCTCGGCCACCCCGTAGCCGAAGGTGACCGAGTCGCCGATGGCGAGCACCCGGGTGACGCCGGGCTCGGGGCGCTCGGGGAACTCGTCGCCGCGAAAGCCGAGGCTGTTGATGCGGACCGGCCCACCGGCGAAGCCGTCGTTGCGGGCGCCCGGCACCAGCTCGGAGGCCTGCCCCGGCAGCGAGGATGCCCGGGTGAAGGCCGAGCTGTCGAGCGCGTCGATCGTCCCGGGGTGCCGCGCGCGGAGGTAGACCTCCAGCACCGCGAGCCCGAGGGCGAGCGACACCGAGCCGAGCACGGCGCGGCCTAGTGCACGCGGCGCCGCGGAGAGGGTCGGTACCTGCACGCCGCGAGGGTACGTCACCTGGAGCCGCGACTCCATGCAGGTTAGCCGGCGGCCGTGTCGATCGCGGTGGTCATCCCCACGCTGAACGAGGCGGAGAACGTCGCGGGGGTGGTGCGCTCGGTGCTCCAGGTTCTCCCCGCTGCCACCGTGTTCGTGGTGGACGACGAGTCGAGCGACGGCACGGCGGCGCTTGCGCGCGACGCCGGCGCGCGCGTGATCGCCCGGCGCGGACCGCGCGGCCTCGGCCACGCCTACCGCGAGGGCTTCGCCAGCGTGCTCGCCGAGGGTTTTGGCTCCGTGTACCAGATGGACGCCGATGGCTCGCACGAGCCCGCGGCGCTGCCGACCCTGGTGGGG
>VGRQ01000828.1 GCA_016875315.1 Deltaproteobacteria bacterium
CCGTTGCCCTGCTGCGCGAGGCGGGCGCACACACCGTCCTGGTCACCGCCGTGCATCGCGACGGCACCATGGAAGGGCCCGACACCGCCGTGCTCGACCACTTCCACGAGGGCGGCCTCGCGGTGCTCGCCTCCGGCGGCATCGGCACCCTCGACCACCTGCTGCAAACCCGCAAGTACGCCGGGACCATCATCGGCAAGGCGCTCTACGCCGGGCGCTTCTCGCTGGCCGAGGCGATGGCGGTGCTCACCGAGGGCGGGCGGTGCTAGCGGTCCGCGTGATCCCCTGCCTCGACGTGAAGGACGGCCGGGTGGTGAAGGGCGTCAACTTCGTGGGCCTGCGCGACGCGGGCAACCCGGTGGAGGCGGCCGCGCGCTACGACGCCGAGGGCGCCGACGAGCTGGTGTTCCTCGACATCTCCGCCAGCCACGAGGGCCGCGACACCATGCTCCACGTGGTGCGCGAGGTGGCCGACCGGCTCTTCATCCCGCTCACCGTGGGCGGCGGCGTGCGCTCGGTCGACGACTTCGCTCGCCTGCTCGATGCCGGGGCCGACAAGGTGGCGGTCAACACCGCCGCCGTCGACAACCCGGGGCTCGTCACCGAGGCGGCCACTCGCTTTGGCGCCCAGTGTGTCGTCGCCGCCGTCGATACCCGCGCCGACGTGATCCACACCCACGGCGGGCGCAAGCCCACCGCGCGGCGGCTCGTCCCGTGGCTCGAGGAACTGGTCGACCGGGGCGCGGGGGAGATCCTCCTCACCTCCATGGACCACGACGGCACGCGACAGGGCTTCGACCTCGACGGCCTGCGCCGCGCCCGTGCCGCCGTGCCGGTGCCGATCGTCGCCAGCGGCGGCGCGGGGATGGCCGCTCACTTCGCCGATGCCGCCGACACCGGCGCCACCGGCCTGCTCGCCGCGTCGCTGTTCCACTTCGGCGAGCTGTCGATCGCGGCCGTGAAGGCTACGCTGGCGGCTCGCAGTCACCTCGTGAGACACTGAAACATGATCGATGTATCACTGATACGTTGGAACGAGGCTGGTCTTTGCCCGGCGGTGGTGGTCCACGCGATTACCGGTGAGGCGCTGATGCTCGGGTGGATGAACGCAGAGAGCCTCGGGCGAACTCAGGCCAGCGGCGAGGCGTGGTTCTGGTCGCGCAGCCGGGGCGAGCTGTGGCACAAGGGCGCCACCTCGGGCCACGCGCTCGCGGTGGAGAGCATCGCGCTCGACTGCGATGACGACGCGCTCCTGGTGCGCGCCGTCCCCCGGGGCCCCACCTGCCACCGCGGCACCCCCGCGTGCTGGGACGGCGACACCGGCGGCATCGTGAGCGCGCTCGACCGCACCATGCACGCCCGGCGCGGCGCCGAGGGCAGCTACACCGCCCGGCTCCTCGCCGACGAGGCCCTCCGCACCAAGAAGATCGGCGAGGAGAGCGCGGAGCTCATCCACGCCGCCCTCCGCCGCGACGACGCGGCGCTGGCCGAGGAAGCCGCCGACCTGATCTACCACCTCGCGGCGGTGCTCCACGGCCGCGGCCTGTCGCTGGGCCACGCCCTCTCCGTGCTCCACGCGCGCCACGGGCAACCCCACCGCGGGCAGGCGCTATGATGGCGGCCATGTGGCTCTGGTTGGTACTGGCCTGCGCGGACGAGAACTCCTGCCGCGACTACATCGAGGTGGTGGCGGCCTGCAACGAGGACGCCGGGGGCGATACCGTCTACG
>VGRQ01000829.1 GCA_016875315.1 Deltaproteobacteria bacterium
ATGCTGAACGACGGCGTGCTGGGCAACGAGGCGCCGCAGGCGCAGGCGGAGGCCCCGCGGTCGCAGTCCCTCGCGGAGCGCCTGCCGAAGCCCAGGGCGTCTGCGGGGGGGGAAACCGTCGAGCCCTGGCAGCCGGAGTGGGAGAAGGAGGCCGCCGAGCCCGCGCCCGAGGCCATGCCCGGGGAGATCAGCTTCTACGCGCCGGCGCCCTTCCGCTACCGGGTGACGGCACGCGACGGGCGCGCGCTGAAGACGCTCGCGGCGATTGCCGCCGAGCTCGGGGGCGAGTTGCAGGATTCGCGCGGGCGTCCCGTGGCGGCGTGGAGCCTCGAGGAGGGCGACTCCCGCTCGGTGCGCGTCGCGGTGCCGGCTTACAACGCGGCCGCGCTGGCGGCGCGCCTCCGCGAGGTGGGCGAGGTCGAGACCATTGTCCAGAAGGACACGCTCCTCGCCGATCCCAACGCCGACGTGCCGGTGCAGGTAGAGCTGCTCTACTGAGGCGGCGGCGTGACGGCGGGCGCGCTGGTCGACAGCGGCGTGGTGGGGATCGCCGGTACCGCCCTGGCGGGCGCGGCCTCTCCGCTCGACCAGTGGGTGCCGATCCAGCCCACCAGCCAGCCCTCCAGCGCCGGCTCGGCGCTGAGCATCTTCATCCCCCGGCCGCCCGACTCGAGCAGCCGGAACTCGTGGATCCCCTGCGCGGTTCCATCGAGGATAGCGGCTGACTTCGCGCCATAGGTGTCGTCGCTCGCGGCGACGATGAGCAGCGTGCGGCCGCCGTAGCGCTTCACCGCGTCGGAGGTGATGACGCCCTTGTAGTCGAGGCCGGGCGAGAGCATCGCCACGATCGCCACCGAGTCCTCGTCCAGCGCCGCGTTGATTCCCAGGTTCGCGCCCAGCTCCGCGCCGACGACCGCGACCCGCGTGACCTTCTCGGCCTCCAGGCGGTCGATCGCAGCGCGCACGTCGCCCACCATGGCGGCGTAGTCGGCAGGGACGGGCGGGCTCTCGGCGAGCGGGGCGGAGGCGCCGTGACCGCGTAGGTCGACGGCGATCACCGCCACTCCGTCACCGTAGAGCTTGTCGGCGATCGACAGCCAGTCTTCCTTGTTGCGCCCCCCCTGGTGCACCAGGACGACCCCGTACTTGGCGGCCTTCGGGACGCCAAGGCTCGCCGCCAGCACGTGGCCGTCGGCGCTCTGGAGGCTGACGTTGGTGAAGGTCGGCTTGCTGGGTGCGCCCGCGAGGGCGACCGAGGCCAGGAGGGCAAACACGCTCGGCATCAACTCTCCAACGCGCGGAGGGTAGCAAGAAGTTCCTCCAGGTCGAGCCCCTCCACCATCGCGGCCTCGGCAATCGTCTCGTCTGCGCCCACCGCGCACGACGGGCAATGCGGCAGTCCGCGCGCGGTGAAGATGGCCTGGACGCGCGCGTCCCGCGCGTGTGCCGCGTGCACCGTCATCTCGCCCCGGAAGGGACCCGGATCGAGGCGCGCGCGCGCGGCCACGAGGCGATCGTCGAGCTCGTCGACGGCAGCACGGAGCCGCGCGGTTTCATCGCCCAGCGCACGAGAGTCCCGCGGCATCAGCAGCGTGACCACGCGGCTCGCGACCCACTCCCGTCCCCGGCCTGCCCACCTGCTCGCGCTGGCGCTCATCGCGCGCTCCTATCGTGGGTCTGGCAGCGGTTGACGTCGCCCCGGCACGGTCATAGTACGATGCCGGCC
>VGRQ01000830.1 GCA_016875315.1 Deltaproteobacteria bacterium
CTGGACGGTCGCCTCGCCCTGGTGCGCAAGCACCTTCCCGGCGTGGGCGGCCCCCCGGTGGTGCTGGTGCACGGCTTCGCCCAGAACCGCTACACCTGGCACCACTCGATCCGGTCGTTCAGCGCGTGGCTGGCGGCCAGCGGCTTCGACGTCTTCAACCTCGAGCTCCGCGGCCACGGCAACTCGCGCCCCGGCCACGGCCCGGAGGCCTTCCGCGACTACGTCGACGACGCCCGGGCGGTGGCCGACGCGCTGCCGCAGCGGGCCTTCTGGGTAGGGCACTCGCTGGGGGGCGCGGTGGGCTACGCCCTGGCCACGGAAACCCCGGTGCGCGGCGTGGTTGGCATCGGCGCGCTCTACAAGTTCGCCCAGGCCAATCGTTTCTTGCACTGGGTGTGCCGCGCGTCGACGGTGATGCGCGGCAAGCGGCTGCTCGGCAAGGTGTCGGTGCGCACCCGCCTGGCGGGACAGGTGCTCGGCCGCCTGTACAACGTGACCGACATCGCCGGCTACGCCTTCCCGGTGAGCGGATGGGCGCCGGGGAGCGTCGAGCCCGAGCTGCTCGCCGAGCGCCTCGAGCGGGGATTCGACTGGACGAGCGGCCACGTGTGGCTCGACATGGCGCGGTGGGGGAGTACCGACCGCTTCGAGTTCGCCGAGCCCTGGTCGCGCACCGACGTGCCCCTGATGGTGGTGTCGGGCGACCTCGACCACCTGATGCCTCCCGCCGACGCGCGCGCCGCTTTCGACGAGTCGGGTAGTCGCGACAAGACGCTGCTGGAGCTCGAGCCCTGGACCACGGGTCGGCACTGGGGCCATCTCGACCTCATCTCGGGACGCGCCGCGCCCGAGCACCTGTGGGCGCCGCTCCGCGCCTGGCTGGAACGGCGCTAGGTGGCGTCCCGCGGCGAGCTCCATGGCCTCCGCCTCCTCGAGCGAATCGGCGAGGGCGGCATTGCCGACGTCTTCCGCACCACCTGGGAGGGCAAGGCGGTGGCGCTGAAGGTGCTCCGGGATCCCGACCGTCCCGCGATGCGCAAGCGTTTCCTCCGCGAGGGAAGGCTCCTTCAGCGCCTGTCGCATCCTGGCCTCGTGCGTTGCTTCCACGTCTTCGGCGGCAGCCAGCCGGCGCTGGTCCTGGAGCTGTTGCGCGGGGAGCCCCTGGACGACCGCATCGCCCGGCGCCCGATGAACGGCGAGGAGGCCGTTCACCTCGCGCAGGCTTTGCTGCGCGTGCTCCAGTACTTGCACGAGCACGGCATCGTCCATCGCGATGTCAAGGCGTCGAACGTGTACTGCGCCGACGACAACCGCGTGGTCTTGATGGACCTCGGGCTCGCCGTCGACCCGGCCGACCCGCTCACCACCACGCTCGGCGACGTGCTCGGCACCTACGCCTACATGGCGCCGGAGCAGATCGCCGGCGCGGAGAGCGACCACCGCACCGACCTCTACTCCCTCGGCATCACCCTGTACGAGGCGGTGTGCGGCGCGCGGCCGTTCTCGGCGCGCGGCGCCGCGGGCTGGCTTTCGGTGCATCGCTCTGGCGGCGCCACGCCGCTCATCGAGGTGGCGCCCGGCATCCCCGTGCGTCTCGCCTCGCTCGTCGACCGGCTCATGTCGCGCGACCCGGCGGGCAGGCCACCGTCGGCGGCGGTCGCGCTCGCCCTGCTCACCGGGTCGGTGGGCATCCGTCGCGACCTGCGACGGCCCTCGCTT
>VGRQ01000831.1 GCA_016875315.1 Deltaproteobacteria bacterium
TATCGACCCACCGCGACGCGTGTGGGCTGGTCGTGGCGCCCATCCTGCCGCGGGCGCGCGAGCCGGAGTCTTTCCATCGCTACGTGTCGGCCGACCCCGATGCGCAGGTGACGGGGACGCCCTTTCCCGAGCTCACCCGTCGCGACACCGCGCTGGCCTCGGTGATCGACGCCGCCTCCGCGGTGGGGCGCTTCACCCCGGGGCAGGCGCGCCAGCGCGGCGCCGCGCGCGACCTGTGCATCGGCCTCGCCAGCCTCGCCGGCTTCCGCGACGCCCGACTGATCGGCGCGGCCCTCGGCGCCAGTCGATCCGCCGTGGCGCGGCAACTCCAGCGCGCCCCGGGCCACGTCCACGGGAGGGACGTGCCCCCGGAGCTGCGCGTAGCCGCGACGGTGCTGGAGGATCCGCGCTTCACGGCGCTCGTCGAGGGCGACCTCCGGCTCTTGCCGGCCTGGCGGAAGTTCCGCGGGCGACGCTGAAGCTCGGCGCGTCGGTAGCGGTCGATGCTTGAATGCACAGCGTCGTGAGCGGTCGCTGCTTGAGTGCACAGGTCGGCCGCGCGAGGTCGCCACGCCCACGATGGAATGCTGATTTTCTCGGAGTCTCTCCGCGCAGGCGCGCCGCCGGGGGCACGAATTCTGAAGTCCCTGTGCATTCGAGCGGTATTCGCTCACGACGCTGCGCATTCGAACGCTATCCGGTTGCGACGTGGGCTGTCCTCGGCGGCGGTGGTGCCCTGGAGCGTGGTTACTCGGTCCCGTCGCACTCGCCGCTGCCCTCGATGGCGGCGGCGCCCGACCAGCCGTGGAACGGGCGCGCCTGCTTCACGAAGAGCGCGGGCGTGCCCGGGGTGTCCTTGTCGTCGAACTTCCACTCCACGTCCATCGCCCACCAGGAGCCGTCGGCGGAGCCGTAGGCCGGGTAGAAATAGGTGTTGATGGCGTCGAGCGCGTCGCCGAGCGATTGTGACTGGTCGCGCGTGAGCACCGTCTCCCCCTCCTCGAGAAAGCTCGAGTGGAGGATGTACACGATGGGGGAGCCGGTCTGGTAGTAGTAGTGGATGTAGGCGTCGGGAACCACGCCCTCGTCGGGCAGCACCACGTCGTAGTCGAGGTACTGGGCGTTGACGTAGAACCCGGGCTCCAGCCCCGTGGCGTCGTAGATGTTGCCGCTGATGGCGACGCCGTTGGCTTCTTCTTCCTCGAAGTTGGGGTGCACCAGGAGCGCCATGCCCACGTCGAGGTGGTTCATCGAGTAGTACTCGCGCTCCTCGTAGGCGCGCGGGTTCCACACCTGGCTCCACACCTTCTTCACCGCCCACTCGATGCTGTCTTCCTCGGGATTCTCGATGGCGGGGTCGCCGGTCTCGCTGTTGTAGAGCCCGGCCCCGGTGAAGTCGCCCAGGTCTTCGGCGTTGGTGCTCGAACGGAAGCGGGCCTTCTCGCCATTGGGGTACATGCTGGTGAATTGCTCGGTGATGAGCGCCACCACTTCCGCGCGCATGGGCAGTTCGCGCATGTGGTCCTTGAAGTCCTCGAGCGCGCTCTCCCGGTAGTCGGGATCGGCCCAGTCGTCGCTGGCCATCATGGTTTCCATCTCGGCCCAGAGGCCGTGGTCTTCCATGAACTGGTTGTAGTAGTACATGGGGATGGCGAAGCCGTCCTGCACCGGCACCGCCTCGCCGATCTGGCGCAGCCCGCCGTAGTTGGTGGCC
>VGRQ01000832.1 GCA_016875315.1 Deltaproteobacteria bacterium
CGAGCCGGGGCTGCACCACGGCGGCGAGCCCGGGTGGGCCCGACCACCGTCGTGGCCGTGGCCGTGAGTTAGCGGCGTCGTGATGCTCGCCCTGTTGTTATCGATGTCACTGGCCGCGCCGAAGCTTGGCGTGGCCACGCCGGTGGTCGACGCGGAGCACCGCGGGCTGGCGCGCTGGTTCGAGGCGCTCCGGGCCGCGGAGTCGGGCACGGGGGTGGCCCGCGCCATCCACTACGGCGACAGCACCATCGCGGCGGATGGGTTCAGCAGCACGATCCGTGCTCGCCTCCAGGCCCGCTTCGGCGACGCGGGGCCCGGCTTCGTGTCGGCGGGCCTCACGCCGCAGTGGAATCACCGGGTCGACGTGAGCTACTCGCGCGGCGGGGAGTGGTCGTGGCGGACGATCCTGCTCGGCGGCGCTGGGGGGCGCTACGGGCTTGGCGGCATCGTGGGGATCGTCCGCGCCGGGGGCTACGCGGTGGTGCGCGCGGTGGACGGGTCGAGCCAGCCGGTGCCCCAGGAGCACGTCGAGCTCTGGTACCAGGGCGGCCAGGGCTACGGCAGCTACTGGGTGAGCGCCGACGATCGCGAGATCGGGCGCGGGGCAGCGGCGGCCCCGGCCACCGACGATCGGCGCTTCAGCCTCGACGTGCCCGGTGGTTTCACCAAGCTCGCGTTTGGTGCGCATGGCGGCACCGTGCCGTTCTACGGGGTGGTGCTCGAAACGGGGAAGCCCGGGGCCACCTGGGAGTCGCTCGGCGTGATCGGCGTGGGCAGCAAGTCGTTCACCACCTTCGCGGGCGAGAATCTCAGGCCGCAGGTGGAGCAGCGCAGGCCCGACCTGGTGGTGGTGATGCTCGGCGGCAACGAGGCGGGCTACCCGGCGCTGCTCGGCAAGGGCGGGGAGGCGTACGTGCCGATCTTCGCCGGGGCGCTCGACACCATCCTCGCGGGCAGGGGCGAGGCCTCGTGCCTGGTCGTGACTCCGCTCGACCAGGGCTATGTCGACGAGGTGGATAGCACCGAGAAGGCGCGGCCAGGCATGAAGAACCTCGTGGCCGTGCAAGCGCGGGTGGCGGCGGAGCGCGGCTGCGCATTCTGGAGCACCTACGATGCGATGGGCGGGGCCGGCTCGGCGCTCACCTGGGCCCACGCCCGTGGCATCGGCACCGGCGATCTCGTGCATGTCACCGGCTATGGCTTGCAGATCCTTGGCAATCTGCTCGCCGACGCCCTGCTCGCCGACTACGACCGGTGGCGCGCCCAGTGAGCGCGTGGCAAGCGGTGGAGGGCGTGCCGGGCCTCTGGTGCCGCGCCCGGGTGACAGGCGGCGTGCCGATGTGGAACAGCTTCGCGGTGCGGCTTGTCGACGATTCGCTTGCCGTGATCAGCGCCCCGCCGTCCCCGGGCGCGGGGGAGTTGGCGGAGCTGGAAGCGCTGGGCCAGCCCACGGTGCTGCTCGCGCCCAACCACTTCCACAACCTCGGCCTGCGCGGGTTCTCGGAGCGATTCCCGGGGGCGGTCGCGGTGTCGACGCCGCTGGCGCGGCCGCGCTTGCTCGCGAAGTCCGGTGTCGCGACAGGCGGGCTCGAGGCGCTGGCGGAGCGGCTCCCGGCGGGCGTGTCGGTGGTGGTGCCCCCGGGGACGAAGCAGGGCGAGTGCTGGCTGCGCTTCGACACGCCGTCGGGGGTGGCGTGGCTGGTGACCGACGCCT
>VGRQ01000833.1 GCA_016875315.1 Deltaproteobacteria bacterium
TCCCTCCCGTCGCGACCGTCGTAGTCTGCATCGCGGTTGAATTCTAGCATTTCCTCGTCGATCACCTGATCGCCGCTCGCGGTGGTGATCGTGCACGCCACGGTCACGCGCGACCGGTAGGCGCGCAGGTCGAGGGTGGCGCTCGCGTCCCAGCAGGCGCCGGTACAAGGGTCGCACTTCGAGCTGTCGACCTGCGCGGGCACGTCGCTGGCCACCAGCTCGCCATCGAGCCGCCAATCGACGGATACCAGCGTCTCGTCGGTGCTGATCCGCGCGTTGGCCTCGCGGTCGGGGCCCTCGATCCGAGACCGTGCGATCGAGAGGTCGAGGATCGTCTCGAAATCGCGGGTGACGGTCCGCTCGCGCTCGGTCGTCGCGCCGCCCGCCGTGGTGGCAACGACGGCAAGGGCGAGCTGGTAGGGCTCGGCCTCGGGGCAGGCCTCGATCGTGGCCTCGATACCGCTGTTGTAGCGATGAACCACCTCGGTGCCATCGACCCGCAGGCTCATCTCCGTCACCTCGTCGATCGCCCGATCACTCGCCGGTGACGTCGCGATGTCGACACGCACGATCTCGCTGACGTGCTCGCCCTCCGTCGGCGACGTCCACTCGATGAACGGTGGCCACGCCGCCGCGGCCGTGTCGTCTGCGTCCTCGGGCGCGGAGTCGCCCAGCTCCTCCCCCGGTCGCACCTCCACCCTCTCCGTTTCCGGCTCGGGAACGCAAGCCAGCAACCACCCCAGCACCGTTCCAACTTAGCCCGCGCTACGCTCCCCCCGCATGCTGCTCCTCGCCCTCTCCGCCCTCGCCGAAGAAACCCGTCCCTTCGCGGTCACCCCCGGCGGCTGGGTGCGACCGGCCTTCGCCTGGCAACAGGACGACTCCGGCCTCGGGGCGGCCGCCGACGGCTTCTCGGTGGAGGCGCGCATGGGCCTCGAGGCCGTCGCCGAGCCCATCGGCGTGCGGGCGCGCGTGGAGATGGAGTTCGCCCCCGACCCCTCGCTCAAGGACGCCTTCGTCAACTACACGCCTGTCCCCTACTTCTCGCTCAACGCCGGGCAGTTCAAGGTGCCCTTCTCCATCCACCGCCTCTCCAGCGACACCAAGCGCCAGTTCCCCACCGACCCGCGCCTCGCCGACGCCATGGGCATCAAACGCGAGATCGGCGCCAGCGCCGAGGGGCGCCTGTTCCTCGCCCAGAAGCCGCGCCTGTCGCTCACCAGCGGCGTGTTCAACGGCGAGGGCAGCAACGTGGCGGAGAACGGCAACGACCGCTTCATGTTCGCCCAGCGCGTGCTCCTCGCGCCGCTAGGCATGCGGGAGCGCCCCTTCGAGGGCACCGGTCGCGACCCCTACGTGGGCGTGGGCGGCGGGTGGATCTACAACCGCACCGGCGATGACGAGGCCGCCGAGGAGACGAACATCCTGCAAGTCGAGTTGCAGGCCGCTGTCGGCGTGTTCTCGATCCAGGGCGAGTACGCCGGTCGCGAGGTGGTTCATGCCTCGGCCGAGTTGGCCGACTACCACGCCACGGCGGCCTACGGGCAGCTCGGCTGTTTCATCCCGGTGAAGTGGGCCAGCGAGCACCTGGAGCTGGTGGCCCGTGGCGGCTGGACCGAGCCGAACGACGCGCTGGAGTCGGCCCCCGAGGAACTCGCGACGGTCGACATCGACGCCGGGCTCAACCTCTACGTGCCGCGCACCCCCAAGTGGA
>VGRQ01000834.1 GCA_016875315.1 Deltaproteobacteria bacterium
TCTGCCGTGCCGGCCGCCCAGCCATCGGGGCGCGGGGCGCCGCCGGGGCGCAGCAGGCGGTTGCCGTCCTCGCCTTCCACCATTCCCTTCTTCACCACCTCGCGCAGGCGATCCGCCAGCTCGGCATCGGTGAGCGTACCGGAGGCCAGGGCCCAGGCCGCGAGCCAGGGGTCGTCGAGCCGGGGCAGGTTGCGGTCGAAGGCGCCCTGGGCGCGCAGGCGCACCCCGGGGTGGTCGCTGGCGCGGGCACAGAGCGCGGTGAGGGCCAGCACCTGGTCGATGGTGCCGGCGCTCGTCACCCAGGTGCCGTCGGCGGCTTGATCGCGGGCCACCTGGTCGACCATGCGCTCGCGCAGGCTGGCCTCGAGGCTTCCTTCCTCGGCTCCGCGCAGGCCCTCGGCCACGAGGCAGGCAGTGGCGATGTCGGGCGCGCGCGCGGCGCGGGCCACGGGTTGCCAGGCCCGCAGGCGCATGGCGCGGAGGGTCTCGGGCGGCGCGTCGTCCTCGTCGAGGCCGGCGGCGGCGTTGGCGAGGGCGAGCCGGTAGAGCTGTCGCGACAGGTCGGCGCCCTGGCGAATCCAGGGCTCGTCCCAACCCCCGCCGAGGCGCACCTCCTCGCGCACCACCGCCATCGCGCCGGGCCAGATGGTGAGCGCCAGCTCGCCGAACTCGCCGCCGTCGATGCCCGGGAAATCGAGTTCGCGGTCGGCGGCCATGGCCCCCGCGCGCACCACGTCGACCGGGCGTCCCACGGGGCGCACCGGCACCTCCTTCTGCACCTGGTCGATGTCGCCGAAACGGGCGGTGATGGTGGCGGTGCCCGGGGAGCCGGTCACCACGCGCACCGACCGGCTGGCGCTGCCGCCCGCGCCCACGCTGAGCGCCCCTGCGGCGCTGCCGCTGGCACCGGTGGCGCTGACCGACAGGGGCGCGCTCATCGCCTCGCCGGTGGTGTTGACCACCTGCACCGGGATCATCACCTCGTCGCCGGCGTAGAGCGAGCCGGGAACCACGACGTCGACGTAGGCGGGGAGCGTGCTGAGGAAGTTCGCCTCGGCGCCGGCCTGCGCGCCGTCGCGCGACTGGGCGAGGGCCAGCACCCGCCAGGTGGTGAGCGAGTCGGGGACGGTGATGGGAACGGTCGCGACGCCATCATTGTTTGTCTCCACCAGGGGCAGCCAGAGGAAACTCTCGGGGAACCAGGCGCGCGGGGCCCCCCCGGCCTGCTCGTTCCTCTTGCCGCCGGCCTTGGGCTCGCCCTTCTCGTGGTCTCTGGTGGCGTAGCCGATGGCGCCGAGCGTCACGTCGCCCGCGGCGTCGGACTTGGCGCCGGCACGCAGGCCCTCGCCGCCCATGGCGCCGCCCATCTCCATGGGCGCGGCCGACGGGGCCGGGGCGTCGACCACCGGGTACGCCCGCTCGTCTTCCTTGCGCTCCTGCTTCGCCGACGACGCGTCGCGCGACATGCACGAGCCGAGGGCGAGGAGCGCCCCGGTGCCCACCAGGGTCGCGACAGTGAGCGTTTTCAAGGCGCCTCCTCGGCCACGTAGGCCGGCCAGTTCTCGACGTCTTCCGGGAGCCGTCCCGCGTCGGACACCATCACGCGGGGATCGGCGAGGGCGAGCAGGTTCTGCGGCAACACCGACAGGTGGAGCAAGCGGCCGAAGGGGTCGCGCGCCGGGTACACGCGCAGCGTGCTCTCCCAGAGT
>VGRQ01000835.1 GCA_016875315.1 Deltaproteobacteria bacterium
GGAGTTGCGCGCCTCGGTGCGCAGCGCGGCCTCCGCGCCGGCCGCCTCGCAGGCCCTGCCCTCGGCGATGGCCGTGGCCTCGGCACTCGTGGCCGCCCGGTCGGTGTTCTCGGCTTCGGCGCGCGCGTCGTCGAGGGTGCGCTGTCGCGACTGGACACGCTGATCCAGCTCGGCTTCGACATCGGCCACCGCCCGGCCGTCGAGCAGCGCCGCGCGCTCGCGCCGACTGCTGTCGAGCTCGATCGCGCGAGCATGGTGCTCAGCCTCGGCTTCCCGGCATCGCGCGGACTTCTGCTCCAGGTCGTGGCGGGTGGCCAGCGCCGTCGCGGCGAGGGCGGCGCCGTCCCGCTCGCATTGCGCGATCGTCGCCTCCTGCTGGCCGCGCTCGGTGACCAGCCCCGCGCACCGGAGGGCGAACCCCCTGGGGTCGGCGTAGAGACGCCCGCGCCACTCGCCCATCGCGCCGAGCGGCGCGGCGAGGTCGCGAAGTGCGGCGTCGACCCCGGCCTCGGCGTCGCGAAGCGCCCGCGCGTTGTCGTCGACTTGCTCCTGGCAGGCGGCGACAGACCCAGCCGCCTTCTCGGCCTCGCGCCGCGCCGCCGCGGCGGCATCGACAGCCTCCTGCGCGGCCTTCCGGGCGGTGACGGCTGTCTTTGCCGCTGCGGAGGCGGCTCGCTCCTCCTCCACGACCGCGCGTTCTCGCTGTACCAACTCGCGCTCGTCGGCCGCGAGGGCGGCCTCGGTAGCCCCGAGGGGGAACAGCGCCGTGCCCAGGCCCAGCCCGCTCCAGGTCTGGTCGAGCCCTGCCAGTTCCGCGCGTGCCCCCGCCTCCCGCCCCGCCTCGTCGCCGGCCCCGCGTCGGCTCGTACTCGCCCGCGTGGCCGCCGCCTTCGCCTCGCCGCGCGCTTCGCTCTCGAGCCGCTTGAGCTCGCGTTCGCGGGCGCCGAGCTCGGTGATGAGCTGGTTGACCACCGGTGGACGGTCGGCGTAGGGGTGCTCGGTGGCGCCGCACAGCGGGCAGTGCTCCCCCGCGCGCAGCTCCGCTCGGTGCGCGGCCACGTCGACGGTGGCGCGGGCGAGCCGCAGCAGGTGCTCCACTTCCGCGATCGCGATCGCGTGGCGCTCGGCGTTGGCCTCGGCCTCGCCGGCGAGGCGTTCCTGCTCGAGCGCGTGGGCCTCGTGCTGCACGCGCCCCTCTGCCGCCTCCTTGGCGACCCGTTCCGCCTTGCAGGCGTTGTCGAGGCAGTGGCGCGCTCGCGTGCGGGTGAGACGCCAGCTCTCGAGCGCCACCCGGGCGGCCTGCGAGGCCTCCAGGGGGTGCTTCGAGGCCTCGGCCTCGGCCGCCTCGACTTGCCGCACCTTGGCTTGCGACTCCACGTGGAGCTCCGTCGCCTTCGCGTCGAGGCTGGTGTACGCGCCCTTCGCCCCCTCCAGGGCCGTCACCCGCGCGGGGCCTTCACCCTGTTGTTTGACTCGCTCGGCCTCGCGTTGTTCGAAGGCGGCGAGGCTGGCGCGCGCGAGCGACCAGTCGGTGACCAGCGGCCCGCTCTCGGGGTGCTGGGCCAGCCAGGCCTCGGCCGTCGCCTGCCGGCCCTGGTTGTCGTCCAGCCGCGCTTTGACGGTGGCCAGGGCGGTCTCGGCGCCTGCCCGCTCATGGGCGCGTCGACCGGCGGTCTCGCGTGCCTGGGCGGCCGTCGTTTCCTGCG
>VGRQ01000836.1 GCA_016875315.1 Deltaproteobacteria bacterium
TGCGGAAGTCACCGAAGCGCGTGTTGACGTGGATGGTGAGCTGCAGGTCGCCCTCGGAGGTCATCACCACCTCCTCGCGCCAGGTCTCGAGCGGCTTGTTGTCGACGTACATGCTGTACGAGGAGAGCCAGTAGAGGTACGGCGCCGACCGCAGCGTGCAGTCCTCCGGGGTGAGGATGTTGCCGTCGGGGTCGTTGGTCGAGTCGTCGTCCCAGGACTCGGCGCAGCACTGCTCCTCGTACCGTGTTTCCCAGCCGGGGATGATCGCGTCGCGCAGCTCGATGGCGTTGTAGTCGGAGAGCCCGCGGCAATCGAGGGGGGCGAGGTCCCACTCTTCCTGGAAGGCCTGCTCGACCGCGACCTTCTCCTTGTAGCACTCGTCGGTGAAGATCTGCTCCTCGTCGATCTGGCTGTCGAGGGTGTTGGGATCGCTCTGCTCGTACTCGCACACCGGCGGCACGAGGTCTTGTCGCAAGCGATTGATGTTCTCGGAGGTGGCCTCCGCGAAATACATGGCGTAGCTGCCGGACACGTCGGCGTCGTGCGGGTCGCACCCGCCGAGCGACATGAGCACCAGCAGGGCATGAGCGAAGGGGAGGGCCATGGGTAAGCTCCGACCGGCGCATATAGGCCGCCGGAGGCCTCTCCGTCAAGCGGGGAACGAGGCGGCCACGCCTTCCCGGTAGTCGGGGTAAGCCCACGAAAAGCCTAGCTCTTTCTCCAGCTTGTCGACCCGCAGGCGCACGCTCGCGGTCATCAGTCGCAGGTTGTCGGGGGTAAACCGGGGCTTGCGACCGAGGCGGGCCGAGAGGCCCTCGTTGCGCCGCGCCGCCGCGAACTGGATCGCCGAGGGGATCCAGGTGCTCCAGAAGCGCACCGGCTTGCCGCCCACGCGCGCGTGGACCGCCGCGTAGAACTCCTTGAGGGTGGGCGTGGAGGGGCCGCTCACGTGGTACACGCTCCCCGCCTGGCCGCGCTCTCCCACGGCGATCAAGGCGTTGACGCAGTCATCCACGTGGACGATGGGCACGTGGTTGCGGCCCTCGCCCGGCAACCAGGCGCGCCCCGCCTTCATCTGATCGGCGAGGCAGAAGCGCAGCCCCGGGCCGTACACCGCCGCGATGCGGGCGATGCGGGCGGGGATCCCCGATGCCGCCACCACCTGCTCGGCGGCGACCTTGGCCTCGCCGTAGCGGGTGTGAGGCGCGGGCGGGTAGTCCTCGGCCACCCACAGGCCGCTCCGGTCGCCGTACACCGCGCAGCTCGACGCGTAGACGAGGTTGCCGAGGCCTGCCTGCGAGGCGGCGGCCACGAGCTTCTCGGTACCCACGCGGTTGAGCTGGTCGGCATCGACGGGGCCGGCGCCGCGGATGCCCCCCGCCATGTGCCAGCAGGTGTCGATGCCCCCGAGCCCTCGCGCGAGCGCCTCGGCGTCGTCGAGGTCGCCCACAACGAGGGTTGCCCCGGCGTCGCGGACGGCCCCCGCGGCCGCCTCGTCGCGGACCAGCGCGCTCACCTCGTGACCGCGAGCCACCAGGGCTCGCACCAGCGGCAAGCCGATCTGCCCGGTTGCACCTGTGACGAACGAGCGCATGGCCATGGAACTCCTCCCCGCCGGGGGCTACTCTGCCGCGTCGGGGGCCTCCGCATACAGCACGGTGCCCGTCCAGTCCACCTCGTCGCTGATGTCGGTGGCGGCG
>VGRQ01000837.1 GCA_016875315.1 Deltaproteobacteria bacterium
CGGTCGCGGCGCCAGCGCCCTCCCCCGTGCCGGTTGCCGGGCCCGCCAGCGGGGGGCCCGCGCGAGCGCGCGTGGCACCCGGGGAGTTCGAGATGGGCACCGCCAGCGACCGGCCCGGCTATTTCAAAGACGACCAGCTACACCGCGTCCGGATCACACGGGCCTTCGAGATCGGCACCCACGAGGTGACCCAGCGAGAGTGGACGGCGGAGATGGGCTCGCTCCCGCCAGGCCTGCAGGCCGATGCCGACCTCCCCGTCCTCGGCGTGTCGTGGACCGATGCCGTGGCCTTCTGCAACCGACTCTCCTCCAGGCTCGACCTGCCCGAGGCCTACCGCAGCGACGGCGACCGCTGGGTCGCCAGCGGCGAGCACGGCGGCTTCCGGCTGCCGACCGAGGCGGAGTGGGAATTCGCGGCGCGGGCCGCGACGGATAGCCCCTTCGCGGGCGGCAGCGACGCCCTCCTGGTGGCGTGGTTCGCGGGCAGCGCGGGGGGGCGTCCGCGGCCGGTGGGCAGCCTCGGCGCCAACGCCCTCGGGCTCTTCGACATGAGCGGCAACGCGGCGGAGTGGGTGTGGGACGTGTACCAGCCCTACCCGAGCGCGGACGTGGTCGATCCTCGCGCCGACGAGGGTGGCGACCGCCGCGTCATTCGTGGCGGCAGCTACGCAGACAGCGAGGACAAGCTGCGCGTCACGTACCGGCGGGCGGCGTTGCCGACCGACACGCCGCCGACGATCGGTTTCAGAGTGGCGAGAGACGCCCGGTAGTCACCCGCCGGGCCCTGCCGCGCGCGCTACGAGGGCATGACCACCTGGTCGCCGACTTCGATGAGGTTTGGGTTCGGGAAACGTTCCTTGTTCAAGGTCCAGAGCGTGCGCCACTCGGCAGCGTTGCCCAGCTCCTGCGCGGCAATCTTGCTCAGCGAGTCGCCCGGCTTGACGACGTAAAGCCGCGCGGCGGAGGCCGGCGCGTCGACCTTCGTGCCTCCCGAGAGGTAGCGGCGCACGGCCTCGCCGTAGTGGGTGCTCTCCATGAAAAGTTTGATACCCTCGTTGACCGCAGCGAGCAGCTCGGGTTCCGACTGGCGCACGCCCGCCGCGTAGTGGCTGTCGGTCAGGTTGTACTGGGCGATGCGGAAAAGGTTGGCGCGACTCGGGTTGTCCTTGTACCAGTCCTTCAGCTCCGCCACGGTGTAGGGATAGTCGTAGATGAAGGCGTCGAACTTGCCGTCGGCGAGGGCGTCCCAGTAGCCGTCCTCCATGCGGGTCAGGCCGGTGAAGCCCTTGACCATCTTCTGCACCTCCTCGGCGGCGGCGTCGTCGTCGAATATGCCGATCTGTTTGCCCCAGAGGTCGGCGGTGCTCATGATCGGCGACTTCTGGGTGACGACGAGGCAGAGGCCGAAGTCGAGGTAACCGTTCGACCAGCTGACGCCGGACTCGTCGGAGGGCGTGTAGCCGGAGACGATCACGTCGAACTGCTGCTTGTCCACGAGTAAGGCGGGTAGCTCGCTGTACTTGCCATGCACCAGCTCCACGTCCGGCACGCCGACCGCCGTCGCGATCCACTTGGCCACGTGGTAGTCGAAGCCGTCGGGGTTGCCGGCAGCGTCGGGGAAGAACATCGGCGGCGTGCCATCGCCGGGGGGCTCGCCGGTGTCAATGCCGACGAGCAGCTTGCCACGCGCTCGCACCC
>VGRQ01000838.1 GCA_016875315.1 Deltaproteobacteria bacterium
GGCGGGAAGGAGTACGCGCTGGGGCCGCGGTGCGCCGGGTTCGACGGGTAGGACCTCCACGCGAACGTCGCCCTCGCCGCCTCGGACCGCGGGGGCCTGGAGCGGCCGTGCCGGTACGTTCTCCGGCCACCGCTGGCGGTGGACCGGATCGAGCGGCTGGGGGACGGTCGCGTGCGGGTGGGGATGAAGCGCGCGTGGAGCGACGGCACGGCGGCCATCGAGTTGTCACCCCTGGAGCCCTGCGAGAAGCTCGCCGCCATCGTGCCCCCTGCGCGGGCGAACCAGGTGCTCTACGCGGCTCAGGCGCGTATTCGGCGTCGATGGCTGGGCATGCCCAGGTTGTGGGGAGCGGCTGCGGCTGCAGACGGTGGTGGTGGGCTCGCCCGCGAGCACGACGATCGTGACCGGGCTGCTCCGCTCGAGGGGCCCGCCCGCGCCACGCGGGGGCGGCGACGACCAGGGGGTCCACGCGGGCGCGTAGACGGGGCGGGAGGGCGGAGCTACGCCCGCCCCCCGCCTCGGGACCGGGTTCGCCGCCGAAGGCCTGCTCGTTCGCGCTCCCCGCCGCTCGTCGGGCCTGCTCGCGGGGGCTACGCTGCCCGGGTGTACCTCCCGGAGAGCGGTTCATGTTGCCTATCCTCATGACCGGGCCCGAAGCCTGCCAGCGAGCCGCGTGGCCTTCCGGGGCGATGGCGCGCCCTTCGCGCGCCCCTCGGCTACCGCGTGAACAGAATGCCTTCCACGATGGTGATGGGCTCATTCGTGTCAGGGAGCATCCACATTTCGTCAGCGTCGGCGCAGAAGTCGGCGGTTGTCTGCGTGCCGCCGTCGGAAAGCATGCTGAACGTGC
The DNA here is from genome assembly GCA_016875315.1 of Deltaproteobacteria bacterium. Classification (GTDB taxonomy): domain Bacteria; phylum Myxococcota_A; class UBA796; order UBA796; family SXON01; genus SXON01. The sequence continues at coordinate 851 of VGRQ01000838.1, forward strand.
TGCCGTCCACCGTCCAAGTGCCGGTTTCCTCCGATGGTTCACCCTCGTTCGTGAACGTGCAGTCGCAGGCGTCGCCCGTGTCGACGCAGTCGGCCCCCCCGAACGAGGCTTCCGCCTCGTCGCACGTGGAGCCGCCGAGGCATTCGTAGGGGAGATGGAAGAGCATGGTACTGGAGGAGGCGCCAAAGGCCAGGGCGTAGGTGCCATCGGCGCTGAAGTCCAGCGTGCCGCTCGTGGTGACCTCGGAGAACTGGGTGTACCCACCGGTGCAGTCGTCCATCGGCTCCTGCGAGGTGTCGATGCACATCCCAGCGTACGTCCAAGCGCCCACCAGGTCGCCGCCGCAGGCGGTGGAGTTGCACTCGTCGACCCGATCCTCGCCGCCACCGCCCGCTGTATCGTCCTTGTCCTCGCCGCCACCGCCCGCTGTATCGTCCTTGTCAACATCCGTGGGGCAACCAAGAGAAAACAGAGAAATCATGGGGAGCGTGAAAGACAAGCGCATAGCATCTCTGGGAACGCCGCCAAGCTATCCGAGACCGGCCGCGCTCGCCACCCCCAGCCCGGTTTGGTTCTCTCCGCCGATCGGGTCTGAACGCGCTGCAGCAAGGTTGTCGAGGCCATTTTCACGCCTCGCGTCGGCGGTGTCGCCGACGTCATACCGAATCGCAGTGAACACATGACTGTTCAATCGTCCTCGGGCCACCAGTGGTAGTGGCAGAGCGCGTGGATGGTCTCGGGGTGGAGCTCACCCGCGTGCGCGCGGGCCTCTACACCACGCCGACGGTGCCCATCTGCCACGTGCTCAACCTGCGCGATGGTTTCGCCGAGCAGGCGAGTGCCGGGG
>VGRQ01000839.1 GCA_016875315.1 Deltaproteobacteria bacterium
ATCTCACCCGAGGGAACCTCCCATGGCCATCGCAGTCTTCGCCGCCGGCGCACCCGCATCCGGCAACGGCCTCGTCACCGAGGACCAGCTCAACGACCTCGTCCTCGCCGAGCGCGCCTTCCAGCTCGCGCTGGTCGACACCGCCGACTTCTTCGACACCCCCGCCATCGTCGTCTCCGACGGCACCGGCGGCGGCTCGCTCGTCCAGCGCCACCGCATCCTCACGATGGGCTGGGGCCTGTCGATGGACGCGACGGCGGCGGAGGACACCGACGTCTCGGCCTCCAGCGTGACCGCGGCCGACACCGACGTGACCATCGCCCGCCGCGCGCTGCGCATCGACGAGACCGGCCTCGCCCGCTCGGTCGGTTCCGCGTGGGGCTTCGACCCGATCGCGCTCGGCCTGACCATGGTGGACTCGTTCCGCGCCGGTCGCATGGGCGCCCTCGGCACCGCCCTCGCGGGCGCGAGCACGAACGTCACCAGCACCGGGACGGGCAGCATCGACGACCTGTACGACGTCATCGACAGCTTCACCGCGTCGGTCGGCGACCCCGGGCAGCTCTTCGGCATGCTCCACCCCGTGACCCTCTCCAGCATCCGCGACTCGCTCCGCAGCGAGGTCGGCCCCCAGAAGGAGCGCCCGGACATCCAGGCCTTCCTCGCCAAGGGCGCGGAGATGCTGCTCGGCATCCTCTGCATGCCGTCGACGAAGATCACCACCGCCGCGGGCAAGTACGAGAACGCCATCATGGCCCCCGGCGCCATCGCCTACGGCATCGCCCAGCCGCAGCGCATGCTGGGCGGCAACGTCGTGGTGGCCGCGCCGACCGACATGCCGCTGCTCATCGAGCTCGAGCGGGACGCCTCCCGCGACGTGTGGCAGATCGTGGCCAACGGCTACGACGGCCTCGCGATCCGGGAGCAGGCGCGCGTGCGCGGCCTGCTCGCCTCGACCTCCTAGGCCGCAGGCGGCGGCCCCGGCGGCACGGGCAACGCGTGTCCGCCGGCGCCGCTGGCGGCCGCCCCTTTCCCCGAGGACACGCGTGAAAGACACCACCGCCAGCCGCCCCGCCCCGCCGCCCGGCGCGGACGGGTTCGTCGAGAAGCACAAGATCGCCGCCGCTGGCCGGGGGCACAAGCTCCCCGACTTCGGCGAGCGCAAGCGGATGTTCCTGCTCGCGGCGCACCCGTCGAGCTGGGACCTCTGCAAGACGAGCAAGGGCTGGCGCCTGGTGCCCACGCTGAAGCGCCTCATCCTCCAGGCCGGGGTGAACTGGACGAGGCCCGCCAAGCGGGGCGAGGCCCTCGACAGCTCCGACCTCGAGGCCAAGGCCCGGGCCCGCTTCGGCGACACGGTGCTCACCGAGGTCGACCAGTACCTGTACGAGGCCCAGGGCGCGGGCGGGCCGGGCTACTTCCTGCTCTGGGAGAACGTCCGCAGCTACTCGGACGGGGCCTGGGAGATGAGCTTCGACCAGGACGGCTACGACCTGTGGCGCTGGTCGCTCGTCACCAGCGGCCGCGTGGAGCCGCCCCGCGAGTCCATCGTCGCCCAGCGGCGCTCGAGGCTCAAGCGGAAGTCCGACCGCGCGACCCGCACCCCGCACCTCGCCCAGGCCCAGGCCGCCAAGGCCGAGGCGGAGGCCGAGCTCGCCGGGCTCGAGGAGGCGCTCGCCGAGCTCCGGGGCG
>VGRQ01000840.1 GCA_016875315.1 Deltaproteobacteria bacterium
TCTATTCTTTTTTCCCGGCGTGCCAGATGGCCGAGCTCGAGGCCAACGGTATCGCCGGCGCCAACCTCCAGCTCCTTGGCACGAGTCTCGTGGATCCAAAGCTCACACAAGTGGAGTTCTTTCGACAATACAGCAGGCCGCTCGAAAACGGCGATTGCCCGCCAGCGGAGCAATGATCACCCATCGCCTGGAAGATCCGCGATGACGTCGGCGCATAAGTAGTCCAAACGCCATACGATCGTTCAATTCGGGGTGGCGTGGGGGCCGGAGGTGTCGTTTGCGAGGTTCCGGGTGCGAGGGCGGGGGTGGATCGAGCGAACCTCGACTCGGACGGGCGGCATGGCGGGCGCGGACGAGGGTGGCGGGCAAGGAAGGGCGTCGCCCCAAGATAAGATCAGGCGGGGTGACGTCGTGCGTCAGGCGGCTTCGAGATCCCGGCCGTCGGGGTCGAACCAGCGTTCGGGGGGTGGCGGACGGGCGGCGTGGATGCCGGTGAGGGGCTCGGGGCGACCGAGGAGACCGAGGTGTCGCAGGATGGTGCGGGCGACACGGAGGTCAGCGATGATGGCGATGATGTCGCGAGAGCGGCCGCAGCGGTCACAGCGCAGGACGTCGATGAGGTAGGAGCGTTATTCATATTGCAGGTCTCGCAGTGGGGTTGTCGGGTTGGGTGGATGGGGTCGTCGTGTCGCCATCGTCGGGTGGGGGTGGCAGCCAGTATAGCCATTCGCCGCGGTCGCTGCAGATGCGGGCCTGGATACGGCCTGTCTTTCGCCATCTTGCGAGCGCGTTGCGGTTGGTCCCGAGCTTCTCCTGGGCTTGCTTGCCGGTCACCCAGCCGGCCTCGAGCAGACGTTGCTTGAGGCTCTTGAGCCGGTGCGCGAAGCGGACCCACTTCACGGCCTCCGAGTCGAAGGACCCATCGGCGCCGGTGCGTAGGCCGCGCTCGTTGAGCACATGGGCGACCTGGGCGTCGGTGTACTCGTCGAGGAGCGCGTCCATGTGTCGGCGGACGTCCTCGTGGGTGACCCGGAGCTCGGACGCGGTCAGCGGGCGTGGCAGGGTGAGGGTGGTGGTGGCGCCGCCCCTGAATCGAACCGAGGCGGTGACCTGCCTGGCCTTGATGAGCGTGACGTCCTCGACGAGCAGCGCGAGCATCCGCTTGCGCTCGCGCTGAGGTGTGCCGGGGTCGTTCCAGACCGCCGGGAAGTCCGCGGCGATCGAGAGGACGCGCTGGCGCTCGGCCGCGTCGACCAGAAGGGGCTCGGCCTGGCGCTGGCGCTCGTACTCGTGCTTTGCGGTGTCGAGCGCACGGAGCTTGGCATTCCAGTCGGCCTCGAGCGTATCGGCGACGAGCCGGTTGGCGGGGTCGACCTGCATGTAGCGGTAGCGCGCCTGGTCGGCCTCGTACTGGGCGCGCTCGACTTGGCGGTGCCGGAGGCGGTCGGTCTCTTGGAGGCGGTCGGTGATCTCGTGCTCGACGGTGAGCGCCAGCTCGAGAGCCATCGGTGTCATCGCCTCCACGACGAGCTTGCCGACGGCGGCATCGATCTGGTCGCCGACGATGCTCTGGCAGTGGGGGTCGCGGAACTCTCGGCCGCGACCGAAGCAGACGTAGTTGGGCACCCGTTGCGACGCGCATCATAGTGAACGTGCATGCGGCTGCCGCAGAGTCCGCAGACCACGCTTCGC
>VGRQ01000841.1 GCA_016875315.1 Deltaproteobacteria bacterium
AGTGCAGCGCCAGCGCCCGCCGGTGCCCGAGGTGCCGTCGGCCTCCAGGCGGAGCGCGCCGCCGTCGGCCCAGGCGATCGACCGGAGCGCGCGCCCCTCGTAGGTGTAGAGCGTGCGCCGACCCGCCGCGCGGGTGGCCAGTAGTTGGAGGCCGTGGCGCTCGTAGCTCACCTCGTCGCCGCCGCTGCTCGTCCCTCGCGCGTCGGGCACGCCGTCAACGTCTTCGAGCCAGGCACGAGCGGTGCCCACCGCCATGCCGCGGAAGCGACCGGTGGCGTCGCGCAGGATCTCCACCCGGCGCCCGTCGAGCACCCGCGCGATCACCCGCCCGGCGGCGTCGAGCTCGAGGCGCTCGGCGAGGTCGACCACCGGGAGCGGCTTTCGACCGGGGCGGAGGAGCTCGTCGCCCCTCACCTGCCAGTCGTCGGCCCAGCGCCAGTCGTCGCCGTCCCAGGTGCGGGCGAGCCGCACGTCGCGCGCATAGGGACCGGCGTCGAGGTCGACGACGAAGGCCAGCACGGCGCAGCTCGAGCCCTCGAAGACGACCGCATCGCGACCCGACTCCCCCGGGGGGACGGGCCCGAGCCAGCCCCAACCGGCGGGCAAGGGCAAGGGATCGAGGCCCACCCTCGCGAGCAGGAAACCGCCGGCGAGCGCCCAGCTGCCACCGGGCATCGTGCGCTACGGGCGACCGTACACGAGGTAGCGCGCCCAGTTCGCGGGGCGATTCGCGGTTTCGCCGCCCATCTTCAGCGCGGTCGCCCGCGAGTCGTAGAGCGATCGGCTCGCGGAGTAGCGCCGGTTCAGGCCCTCCCAGAAGCCGTTCTGCATGCGCTCGTGGAAGGTGGGGTCGGGGCCAGGGCTTCCCACCAGGAACTCCACCAGGCCGGCGCGCTGCGCCGCCACCAGCCGCGCGAACGCGGTGGTGGGGTCGGGTCCACCGCCGATGTACCCGCCGCGCGCGGTGAGCGGGGTCGTGGCGAGGTCGCCCACGGTGAGCTCGCCGTCGGCGAGCAGCCAGCCGCCCGAGGCCCCCACGGGGAAGTCGCCCACGTGTACGAAGCGCGCGAGGCCGGCGTTCGCCTTCCATGCGGCCACCGTGGCTTGCGGGCCCTCGAGCACCATCGCCTGCGGGTAGATGCGCTTCATCATGTCGGCCTCGAGCGGGTTGGCGCAGAGGGCGACAAGCGTTTGCTGGTATTCTTCCTGTGGTTTGGGCGGCGGCGCCGCGACAGCGTCGAGGTCGGGGAAGTACGACACCGAGCGGATGTCGGCGAGGAAGCGGAGCCCGTCGCGCTGCTCGGGCAGGGCGTTGATCGCGAGGGTGCCATAGGGCGGGGCGCCCACCACGATGTACTTGCCCACGCCCGAGAGCACGTCTTGCGCGCTGTCGAGCACCTGGTCGCGGAGCTTGTCGCCCGCGTTGACCGCCGACTCGCCCCCGTACACCGAGCGCAGCCACGCCGCGACCGCCTCGCCGGTCGTGGCGCGGAGGGTGCGGATCTTGCCGCCCGAGGGCGTAACGTAGAGGATTTCCACGGCGTCGGGAAGCGAGCGAAAGGAAATGAGCGCGGCGCCGTCGAGGCCGCCGCGGAGGGCGCTGGCGTTGGGGGACTGGAAGGCGTTGAGACCTGCCGCGCGCTCGGCCTCGGCCAGCGCCGCCCGCTGGCCCGCGGGGAAGGGCGCCT
>VGRQ01000842.1 GCA_016875315.1 Deltaproteobacteria bacterium
TGTCGGCCTCGCCGAGCATGGCGTAGACCGCCGGGTCTTCGCGAGGGACGGTGCCAAGATCGTAGTGTTGTCCCGTGCTGGCGCGTACCAGGTCGAAACACTTGCGGATGGCCGTGAGCATGCCGAGCGCGAGGCAGTCCACCTTCACGAAGCCGAGCTCGTCGACGTCGTCCTTGTCCCACTGGATCACCGTCCGGCCGGCCATGGTGGCGGGCTCCACCGGGGCGCGGTCGACCAGCGGCCCGTCGCTGATCACGAAGCCGCCCACGTGGATCGAGGTGTGGCGCGGGAAGCCCTGGATCTCGCGGCCAAGCTTCATCGCCAGCGACACGCGGCCGTCGGTCGGGTCGAGCCCGGCTTCTTTGAGCACCTCGTCGCCCTCGGCGAGCTTGCCCCAGGAGTCGAGCAAGCCGCACAGTCGATCCACCTGGTCGAGGCCGAGCCCGCAGGCCTTGCCCACGTCGCGAACGGCGGAACGTCCCCGGTAGCTGATGATCTCGTTGACCATCGCGGCACGGTCGCGCCCATACTTCTGGTAGCAGTACTGGATCACCTCCTCGCGGCGCTCGTGCTCGAAGTCCACGTCGATGTCGGGCGGCTCGCCGCGCTCCTCGGAGATGAAGCGCTCGAAGAGCAACGAGGAGTGCGCCGGGTCGACCGAGGTGATGCCCAGCGCGAAACACACGGCCGAGTTGGCGGCGCTCCCTCGCCCCTGGCAGAGGATGCCGCGGCCCCGCGCGAAGCGGACGAGGTCGTTGACCGTGAGGAAGTAGGCGGCGAACCCGAGGCGCTCCACCACGCCGAGCTCGTATTCCACCTGCCGCGCCACCTTCTCGGGCACCACCGCGCCGTAGCGGGTCATCAGGCCGCGCCGCACCAGCTCGCGCAGCCATGCCTGCGCCGAGTAACCACTGGGCACCACCTCGCGCGGGTACTGGTAGGTGAGCTCCTTCAGCGAGAACTGGCATTGACCGGCAATGTCGAGCGTCCGGTCGAGCAACTCGGGCCAGCGCGCGAAACGGCGCGCCATCTCGGCGGGGCCGTGAAGCGATCGCTCGGCGTTGGGTTGCAGGCGCCGACCCGCCTGGTCGAGCGTGAGTCCGAGGCGAATGCACGCGAGGATGTCTTGCAAGGGCTGGCGGGCGCGGTCGTGGTAGAGCACGTCGCCCACCGCCACGCAGGGGAGATCCTGGGCCACGAGCGCGTCGATGCGGTCGCTCTCGCCGGGGTCGAGGCGTCGTGACACCGCACGGTAGAGGCGGTGACCGACCGCGTCGCGCACCGCATCGAGATCGCGCCCGGCCCACGCGCCACGGGCGAGCAAGACGAGGCCCTGGTTGTCGGCGAGGAGGGCACTCAGCGGCAGCCGCGGCCAGCCCTTGCCCGCGTGTTGGCCGGCGGCGAGGGTGGCGGCGTCGGGCACGAGCGGGTCGGCGTGGCGAGGGTCGCCCGGGATGCCGATCGAGAAGGCGTCGAGGCTCGATTGCCCGGGGGGCAAGCGCTCGGCGCTCAGCAGTCGACAGAGGGTAGACCAGCCATCGAGGTTCTGCACCAGCGCCACGAGGCTGGCGCCGTTTTCCACGCTCAGCAGCGCGCCATGCAGCAGCGGGACGGGGCTCGACTTGGCGGCGCGGTGGGCGCGCACCGCGCCGTAGAGACCGTCACGGTCGGTGATGGCGAGGGCGGA
>VGRQ01000843.1 GCA_016875315.1 Deltaproteobacteria bacterium
GTCGAACCAGGTGAGCCCGGAGATGGCGGTGGCGGTGCTGCCGATGAGGGTGCCATCCACGTACCAGGTGTAGGAGAGGGTGACCCGGTCGCCGTCGGGATCGCTCGACGACACGGTGGTGCTCAGCGTCTCGTCGGTGGTGGGGTCGGCCGGGGACAAGGTGACACTCGTCACCGCGGGCGGTGCGTTGTCGATGACGATGGTGTCGGTGACGGCGGTGCCGTAGTCGGCGCCGTCGTAGGGGGTGACGGTACACACCACGGTGTCGCCCTTGTCGAAGCCGCTCGACAGCGAGGATCCCGAGCCCGCCGCGCTCCCGTTGACCGTCCAGGCGTAGGTGGAACGGTCGGAGTCGCCGTCGGCGTCGGAGAAGCCGGTGGCGGTGCAGGTGAGCGTGTCGGACACGTCGGCGGGGTCGGGGGTGATGTCGGCACGGGTGACGCTCGGGGCGGTGTTGCCGATGGTGAGGCTGTCGGAGCCGGCGGGGCCATCGACGCTGCCGTCGTTGGGGGTCACGTTCACGCGCCAGGTGTCGCCCTTGCTCGTGGCCGAGTCGGGGAGCGTGTCGCTGGTCGACGCGGAGGACAGGGCGCCGTTGCGGTACCAGGCGTAGCTGTAGCTGATGCTGTCGCCATTGGGGTCGGTGCTGGGGCTGTCGATGCTCGCCACGAGGTCGTCGCCGGTGGCGGCGGGGTCGGGGCTGAGCGACACCGTGGGCGCGGTGGGCGCGCCGTTGATCTCGAAGCTCACCAGCCCGGTCGTGGTGAGGCCGGTGGTGTCGATCACCGTCACCAGCACGGTATGGGTGCCGACGGAGAGGTCGGTGGAGGAGAAGAGGATCGAGCCGGAGGAGTCGGCGCCCTCGGTGGAGAAGATGCCGTCGAGGTCGGACTCCCAGGTGACGTAGAGGTCGTCGGGCGCGTCTTCGCCGTCGTCGACCTCCGCCCAGAAGAACACGCTGTCGCCTTCCTCGTACTCGTCGCCGTCGAGCGGGGCGCGCAGGTCGAGCGTGGGAGGCGTGCTCACCGCGAAGAGCACGAACTGCGTGCAGGTGGCGCCTACCTCGTCGGTCGCCACCATCGTGAGCGTGTGCGTGCCCGAGGACAGGGCGCTGGTGGTGAGCACCGAGTTCCCGGCGCTGTCGGCGGTGCTGCTGCCGAGCGTGCCGTCGAGATCGCTCGACCAGGTGACGGTGAGCCAGTCCTCGGGGACGTCGACGTCGGCCACCAGGCCACGCAGCGTGACCACGTCGCCCTCGGCGGCGTAGTCGCCATCCTCGGGGGAGGTGATCTCGCAGGTGGGCGCGGTGTTGGGCGGGCCAACGCGGAAGGTGACGGCGTCGGAGCCGGACTTGCCGTCGGTGTCGGTGGCGGTCAGCGTGGCGTAGTAGTCGCCCGCGTCGAGGTACATCACGCCGCTCGCCGCGCCGCTGGTGTCGACGGTGAGGTCGATGGGGAGCTCGCCGAGGCTGAACTCCGACCACGCCAGGGTGAGCAGCTCGGGGCTGTCTTCCGCGTCGCTCACGGTCGCGGTGAAGCTGACCAGCCGGTCGGAGTAATACACGCCCTCGGTGGTGGGGGCGCTGATCTCCACCGTGGGCGCCGAGGTGGGCGTGATGGCGAGCGTGACGTGATCGTCGCCGGTGTTGCCCTGGGGGTCCTGGACCACCACGGCCACGGTCACT
>VGRQ01000844.1 GCA_016875315.1 Deltaproteobacteria bacterium
GCGGCCTTGCCGGCCGCGTTCCTGCGAGTCTCGGAACCGCGCGCCTTCGCGGCGAAGCCGCTTGGCCCTAGACCTGCTGGATGACCTTCCGCGGCTTCGCCCCATCCGCGGGGCCCACGATCCCGTTCTTCTCGAGGTGCTCCATGAGCAGGCAGGCGCGGTTGTAGCCGAGCTTCAGGTGGCGCTGGATCATCGACGTGGAGATTTGTCCCTTCTCGAGCGCCAGCTCGAGGATCTCGTCGTAGTAGCGGCCCATCTCCTCGTCGAGCTCGTCCATCGCGTCGTCGAGCACCTCGTCGAGGTCCTCCATCCGGATGGCGGGCGCGTAGTTGGGCTTGCCCTGCGCCCGGCAGAAGTCCGCGATTCGCGCCACCTCGTTGTCGGAGACGAAGGCGCCGTGGATGCGAACGGCGGCGCCGCTGCCCGGCGGCACGAAGAGCTGGTCGCCCTTGCCGAGCAGCGTCTCGGCGCCGAGCATGTCGAGGATGATCTTGCTCTCCAGCCCGCGGGGAACCGCGTAGGCCAGCCGGGTGGGGAGATTGGCCTTGATGAGGCCAGTGAGCACGTCGCGACGCGGACTCTGGGTGGCGACGATGATGTGGATGCCGCTCGCCCGCGCCTTCTGCGCCAGGCGGGCGATCGAGGTCTCCACTTCCTTGCTCGCGGTCATCATCAGGTCGGCCAGCTCGTCGATGACCACGACGATGAAGGGGAGCTTCTTCGGCGCCGGGATGAGCTGGCCGGCCGGCCAGTCGGGGAAGTAGGTCTTGGCCTTCTCCGGCGTCCACTGCCGGGACTCCTCTTCCACCTTCTGGTTGAAGCTGTCGATGTTGCGAACCTTCCAGTCTGACAGCATGCGGTAACGACGGTCCATCTCCTCGCAAGTCCAGTCGAGCACCCGCGCGGCGAGCGACGGTTCGGTGACGACGGGATGCAACAGGTGAGGGATGTCCTTGTAGAGCTCGAACTCGAGCTTCTTTGGATCGATCAGGATGAGGCGCAGCTCGTCGGGGGCGCGCGTCATCAACAGCGAGAGGAGCATCGAGTTGACGCCCACGCTCTTGCCCGAGCCGGTGGTACCGCCGATCATCAAGTGCGGCGCGCGGGCGAGATCCGCCACGTAGGGCCGCCCCTCGGTGTCCTTGCCCAGCATGATCGGGAGCGCGTGCCGGGTGTCGCGGAACTCGGGCGAGGCGAAGACGTCGCGCGCCCACACGATCTGCCGCTTCTCGTTGGGCACCTCGAAGCCGACGACGCCGCGGCCGGGGATGGGCGCGAGGATGCGCACGCTCTGCGCTCGCAGCGCCATCACGATGTCGTCCTGCAGCGAGGAGATGGCGCTGAGCTTGATCCCCGGGGCCGGCTCGTACTCGAACATGGTGATGACCGGGCCGGGACGGATGGCCGTCACCTTGCCCTCGATCTTGTGGTCGCGGAGCTTGAGCACGATGCGGTTGGCAAGCTCGTGGAGCTTCGACTCGTCCACGCTGCCGATGGTCGGCGGGGGCTCGTCGAGCAGGGAGAGGGTGGGGAGCTGGAACGGGGAGGTGGTCTCGCGCACCGCGCCGCCGTCGTCGTGGACGCCGCCGCTGGCTAGCTCGCCAGGGACCACCGCCACTTTCTTGCCCTTCCTCGCCGGCGCGGCCGGTGGCGGCTCGGGGGGGACGATGCAACGCTGGGACG
>VGRQ01000845.1 GCA_016875315.1 Deltaproteobacteria bacterium
CGGGCGCGCTCGTCGTCGACGCCGCCCGGGCCGACGCCCTCCCCTCGCCGCAGCTCTGGCTCGGGGCCGACCACCTGGGCCGCCCGGTGCTGGCGCGACTCGCTGTCGCGAGCACGACCTTGCTCCCGGCCGCGCTCGGCGCCGCGATCGTCTGCGTCATCGGCGGCGTGAGCCTCGGCGTCCTCGACGCCTGGAGCGGGGGGGTGCCCAGCATGCTCGCGCGCACCGCCCGGGGCTCGCTGGCTGCCCTGCCGCGCCTCGTACTCGCGCTGCTCCTCGCCATGGGCCTCGGGGGCTCGCCGCTGACCATGGCGGTGGCCTCGGGCCTGGCCTTCGCGCCCGCTCTCGCCGACGCCGTGGCCGACCGCATCGGCGAGCTCAACCGCGCCGAGTTCGTGGTCGCCGCCCGCGGCCAGGGCATCCCCGAGGCGCGGATCCTCGCCTACCACCTCGTGTACGTGGCCTGCGGACCGGCCATTGCCCGCGGCGCGGGGGCCGCCGCCGGGGGCGTGGTGGTGCTCGACGCCACGCTCGCCTACCTGGGCGGCCTCGGCGTGGCGGAGCCCACGCCCACCTTCGGCAACATGCTCGCGCTCGCGATCACCTGGGGAGGCGGCAACGCGGCGGCCTGGGCGGCGCCTGGGCTGTGCGTGGTGCTGGCCGCCCTGGCCTCGGCATGGACGGCGGGGCGGCGATGAGGCTCTCGGTCGAGGGGCTCTGCGCCGAGGCCGGCACCCGGCCGGTGCTTGCAGGCGTGTCGTTCACGGTCGCGACCGGGGAGCTCGTCGCCATCGTGGGACCGAGCGGGTCGGGGAAGTCGGCGCTGCTGCGCGCCCTGCTCGGGCTCTTGCCCTTCCGTCCCGGGCTGACCGGCGGGCGCGTGCTCGTCGATGCCGAGCCGATGGAGCCGCCGCGGCTCCGGGGCCACGTCGTCAGCAAGCTCTACCAGGACGCGCGTGGCTCGCTCGACCCGCTGTCTACCGTGGGCGCGTCGATTCGCCGGGCCGGGGGCGAGCCCGGCACCTGCCTGCAGCGAGCCGGCCTCGGCGCCGCTTCGCATGTCGCGACACTATACCCACACGAACTCTCCGGCGGCATGGCCCAGCGGGCGGCGCTGGCGGTGGCCCTCGCGGCGGCCTCGCCCGTGCTGGTGTGCGACGAGCCCACTACCGGCCTCGACGCCCCGGTGCAGCGGGAGATCCTCGCCGAGCTCCGAGGCCTGCGCGAGCACGCCGTGGTGCTCGTCACCCACGACCTCGAGCTGGTAGACCCCGCCTGTGACCGCGTCTACGTGCTCGACGGCGGGCGCGTGGTGGACGAGGCGGCGCGTCCCTCGTCGCTGCGCGGCCCGGGACGGGCGCTCTGGGAAGCCACGCTCGCGCTGCGCCGGCGGCGAGCGTGACGGTGCTCCTCGCCGTCGAGGGGCTGGTGGTGGAGCACGCGACCGGGCTCTTCCAGCGAGGCCGGACCCGCGCCGTCGATGGGGTGGACCTGCGGGTGGCCGCCAGCGAGATCGTGGCCATCGTCGGTGCCTCGGGCTGCGGCAAGACCTCCCTGCTCCGCGCCGCGTGCGGGCTCCTGCCGCGCCGATCGGGCACCGTCTCGCTCCTCGGCGTCGACCCCGCCATCGGCCGCAGGCCCCACGCCCGCGCCCAGTTGCTCGTCCAGGACGCGGCCGCCGC
>VGRQ01000846.1 GCA_016875315.1 Deltaproteobacteria bacterium
CTGGTACGATGGCGTAGACAGCGACTGCGACGGTGCCGAGGAACCGAGCGTGTGCGACTCCGTGCCGGGCCCGAGCACGGTGGCTACCGACAGCGCCTGCACCGCCAGCTTCGGCACCAGCTGGACGGTGTCGACCGAGTGGACCACCGACAGCACCAGCTACACCTACGACACCGCCGACAACTACACCGAGGTGATGGCCACCCCCGCCGTGGGCAACCTCACCGACGACAACGGCGACGGCGCCATCGACCACGGCGACATTCCCGACGTGGCGTTCTCCACCTTCAAGGGCAGCGGCTACTCCTCGGCGGGCTACCTCCGCGTGGTGTCGGGCGACACGGGCGAAGAGATCACCACCATCAGCGCCGCGACGGTGGGCAGCAGCAGCTACTCGGTGGGCGGCACCAGCTCGGTGGCGCTGGGCGACCTCGAGGGCGACGGCTCGCCCGACATCATCGCGGTGAGCACCGGCGGCGACATCCTCGCCTTCGAGGCGGACGGCAGCACCAAGTGGGTGTACGACACCAGCAAGAGCCAGTACATCGCGCCCTTCATCGCCGACATGGACGGCGACGGCCTCGCCGAGGTGACGGCGGGCACCACCATCCTCGACGCCTACGGCACCCTCGTGTCCACCTGCACCGCCTTCAGCGACGGCTACTACGGGCTGGCCGCCGACATCAACGCCGATGGGCAGCTCGACCTGGTGGCGGGCGACGGTGCCTGCGAGCTCGACGGCACCGTCCTGTTCACCTCTACGCGCACCACCGGCTTCGCCGCCGTGGGCGAGTTCGACGGCGACCCCGAGCTCGAGGTGGTCAACGCCGATCGCAGCAACGACCGGGTCGACCTGCTCGACGACAATGGCACGCTGCTGTGGTCCACCGGCATCTCCGGCGGCGGTGGCGGCCCGCCGGTGGTGGGCGACTTCGACGGCGACGGTGCCCTCGACATCGGCGTCGGCGGCGCCTCGCGGTTCACCGTGCTGGAAGCCGACGGCACCTTGAAGTGGCGCGTCACCATCGACGACAGCTCCTCGGAGTCGTGCGGTGCGACCGCGTTCGACTTCGACGCCGACGGCGCGCTCGAGATCGTCTACGCCGACGAGGGCGACCTCTACGTGTTCGATGGTGCCTCGGGCTCGACGCTCTACACCACCACCAGCCACGCCAGCGGCACGCTCCGCGAGGAGCCCGTGGTGGTAGACGTCGATCGCGACGGGCAGGCCGAGATCGTGCTCGCCAGCAACGACTACGCCTTCTCTGGCTGGGACGGCATCCACGTGCTCGGCGCCGCCGACGGCGAGTGGCCGAGCGCGCGCAACCACTTCAACCAGCACGCCTACCTGGTCGACACCTGGGACGACGACTTGCAGGTCACCGACCCGGCGATCCCGTGGACCGACTGGTCGATGACCCGGGGACAGAAGGGCTACACCAGCGACCCGGCCGCCGTGGCCGACCTCGAAGTCACCATCCTCGGCACCTGCGCCGACTGCGACGCGGGCACCGCCACCGTCTACGCGATCGTCGACAACACCGGGCTGGTCTTCGCCCCGGCCGGGGTGACCGTCAGCCTCTACGCGGTGTCGGGCGCCTCCGAGACCCTCCTTGGCAGCGAGACGCTGGCCACCCCCCTGGAGCCGGGCGACCGCACCGCGCCCATCGAGTTCGCCAT
>VGRQ01000847.1 GCA_016875315.1 Deltaproteobacteria bacterium
TGGCTCGACGCCCTCGAACGCGCTGGGAACCGCCTGCCCGACCCGGTGGTGCTCTTCGCGGGCGTGTCGATCATTGTCGCGACCCTGTCGGCGCTGCTCGCGGGGCTCGGCTGGGCGGTGCCGCACCCGTCGAGGGACGAGGTGGTGCCGGTGGTGAACCTGCTCGGGCCCGACATGCTGCGGCGCATGTGGACCGACGCGGTGAAGAACTTCGGGGCTTTCCCGCCGCTGGCCAGCGTGCTGGTGGCGGTGATGGGCATCGGCGTGGCCGAGAAGACGGGGCTGGTGGGCGCGGTGCTCGGGCGGGCGGTGGCCTCGGTGCCGCCGCGCTGGCTCACGGGGGCGATGTTGTTCGTCGGCGCCAACGGGGCCATCGCTTCCGACGCCAGCTTCGTGGTGCTGGTGCCGCTCGGGGCCACGCTCTGGGCGCAGGCGGGGCGGCATCCGCTGGCGGGGCTCGCCATCGCCTACGCGGCGGTGTCGGGCGGCTACGGCGCGAACTTGCTTGTCACCGCGCTCGATCCGCTCCTGGCGGGGCTCACCGATGCGGCGGCGAAGCTCGTGGATCCCTCGGTGAAGGTGGCCGCCACCTGCAACTGGTTCTTCAACATCGCCAGCGTGTTCCTCGTCACCGGGGTGGGCGCGTGGGTGGCCCCCCGTGTGGAGGCGCGGTTTGGACCCTGGGAGGGTCGCGAGGCACGCGTGGAGGGTCACGACGCGGCGCTCCGTCCCGCGCTGTTCGCGGGTGTCGCGACGGTAGTGGCGCTGGTGCTCGTGGCGGTGTTCGTCATCCGGGGCGACACCTGGGCGCCGGTCTACGACAGCATGGTCATCCTCGTGGCCACGGCGGCCTTCGTGCCCGGCGTGGTCTATGGCATTGTAAGCGGCAAGATCCGCTCGTCGCACGACGCGATGCAGGTGGTGGCCGAGGCGGCGAGCGGCATGGGCGCCTACATCGTGCTCGCGTTTGCTGCCGCGCAGTTCGTGGCCTGGTTCAACTGGTCGAACCTCGGCATCGTGCTGGCGGTGAAGGGCGCGGCCGTGGTCCAGTCGCTGGGGCTCTCCTCCACGCTGCTGCTCGCGCTGTTCGTGCTGCTCTCGGGCGTGCTGAACGTGCTGGTGGCCAGTGCGTCGGCGAAGTGGGCCTTCATGGCGCCGTTGTTTGTCCCGATGCTGATGTTGCTCGGGGTCGACCCGGCCACCACCCAGGCGGCCTACCGGGTGGGCGACGCGGTGACCAACGTGCTCACGCCGCTGATGCCCTACATGCCGATCGTCCTGGCGGCGGCTCGCCGATACGTGCCCGAGGCCGGGATGGGGACGGTGCTCGCGGCCCAGGTGCCCTTCGCGGTGGCGTGGGGGATCACGTGGACGGCGATGTTGCTCGCGTGGAACGCGATGGGGTGGCCGCTGGGGTTGGGGTAGGAGGGAGGATGTAGGCCTTGGAGGGTGCTGACAGGTCGGGGTCGCGTGACGGTCGAGTGTACTTCACTCCCGATGTCGACATCGACATCGACATCGATCGCGACAGCGAGATCGATAACGAGATCGACAGCGACGACCTCGATGACGACCTCGATGACGACCTCGATGACGACCTCGATGACGACCTCGATGACGACCACCATGGCGACCGGTCTCGGCTCGCTGGGATGGTCCTCTCGGTCGCCTCCTCCG
>VGRQ01000848.1 GCA_016875315.1 Deltaproteobacteria bacterium
CTTCGCCCGGAGGGGCGCGACCGACGCCGGGCGGCGCCCGGCCCGCGCCAGGGGGAGGAAGGCCGCCCCCGCCGGGCCGCTAGCCGCTCAGACCCGAGGTTCACCGCGTTGGAACGACCTGTGCAGCTGTCGGGTCGTTGCGAGGCAGGTTGGGCGCAACGCGGCCCACGAGCGCCGCTGCGGCCGGACGAGACCTTCCTCCACGGTACGTCGCGGTGAGGCCGACGCGGGCGACGCCTGCCGCGCTGGCGAATCGTGGACCGCAGCAGGGACGGCCGTGCGCTCACCCGTTCAGCCGATGCCCGCACGCTGCGCGCCTGCTGCGCATCACCCGGTGAGGAGCCCACGGGCCTGATCAACCCCGACACGCTTCGTCGTTGGAGGGCGGGCTCCCTGCGGCGGCACCTTGGCTACGCCTCAGTCGCCTGACAGCCTCCGCCTTGCCTGCGGGGGCCTGATTCCGTGTCCGAACACCCGCTCAGTAGATCGACAGGCCGAGCGACAGGCCGGTCAGCCACGCCCCGGTGTCATCGCCGGCGACCGCCGCCGTGACGCCATAGCGGAGGTAGACCGCGAGCCGGGTGGTCCACTCGATCTCGCCCTGCACGCCGGCGAGCACCGCGAGGCGGTCGGCGTCGGTGAAGGGAAGCTGGCCCCCTCCCGATCGGACCCACTGGTAGCCGCCACCGCCGTAGGCGCCGAGGTGGAACGGGCCGACCGCGAGCGGCATGGCCTGCACTTCGGCCAGCGCGCCGACGCCGACGAAGTCGCCCCCCACCGCGGTGCCGTCGATGAATTGAAAGCGGCCGTGGACGCCGACCCATCCCGACGGGTGGGCGCCGAGGCTCGTCTCGAACAGGCCACCGGAGACGAGCGCGTCCTGGCGCAACTGCAGCCCCTGGACGCCGCCGCCGACGGTGAAGGCGAGGCCGGATCGGTTGAGCGGGGCTCGCCCGCGCAGCCACAGCCCGGCGCCCTCGTGGCCGGCGAGGACGAACGAGTCGGCGCTGTCGAGATCGCTCGGCGTCAGCTCGTCGAGCGCGACGATCCGCTCGGGGCCAGCGCCGAGCAGGTGGACCGGATGGTGGGGGTGGACCGCGACTGCGCCGTCGTAGCGCGCGCCCTCCGACGCCGCGAGCACGGCAGCCAGGACGATGGCGCTGACGACGATGATCGTCGCCGTCGCGCGCCAGTCATCGCGTCCGGCCTTGCCGATCGACGGGCCGAGGGGCGAGCCCGACGCAGGGGTGATGCCGCCGGAAACCGGAGCGCCGCCGCCGCGCACCGTCGCCCCGCTCGACCCGCCCGACGTCCACAGCGTCGGGCCGTAGTACGGCTGGCCCCACCCGTAGGGGTTGGGGTGCCACGCGTGATACAGCGGTGACATGCCGGGCGCAGGCACCGCGCCGACCGGAGCGCCGTCGCCTGCCACTCCGCCGGGCTGGCCCCACGGCGGCGCGGGCGTGAGGTCCTGGGCGATCGAGAAGCGCTGGACCGCGTGAATGCGCTCGCCGCGCTTTTCGGGCGCGACCGAGAGCAGTCGCTCGACCTCGTCGCGCGGGACCTCGAAGGTGGGAGAGAGGCAGGCGGTCTGGAACAGGGCCGCGATCGCTGCGGTGGCCGTCCAGCCGAGGTGATGCGTGCTGCGCGCGTGGGCCATCACAGGCTCCGCGGGC
>VGRQ01000849.1 GCA_016875315.1 Deltaproteobacteria bacterium
GACGCCCAGCGTGGCCTCCGGCTCGGGCGCCGGCGCGCGCTCCAACTCCGACAGCTGGGCGGGCAGCGACATCCGGGAGGTGGGCTCCGGCCGGGCCGCGATGCGCCAGGCCCTCAAGGCCGCGATCAAGAGGACCTTCGACGACATGCCTGTCCCCGAGTTCGAGGGCCTGCGCAGCACCCCCACCGGCACCACCTTCACCCACCGCGTCACCATCCCGCCGTCGCAAAAGCCGCTCATGGAGGGCACGCGCCCGGCGCGTCGCGACAGCCTGCCCCCCGAGCCCCCGCCGGTCCGCGCCGTGCCCAACGCCACATTGCCGCCGATCCGCACGCCGGTGTTGCACCCGGCGCAGCCCGTGGCCTCGCGCCTTCCCGCCGCGTCGCCCACCGACGCCCAGCTCGACGACCCGAAGTGGACGCTCTCCGAGTTCCGCGGCAACAGCTACCTCGACGTCTACTGGCAGAGCGACGACGCCTTCTCCTTCGACGCCTTCGGGCAGGTGCTCGCCTGCGCGCTCACCCTCTACGCGCGCGACCAGCCCCTGCCGAGTCGACCGCCCATCTTCATGGTGCTGCGCCATGCCACGATGGTGGTGCAGTGCGAGGCGGCGGTGCTCGAGCACGCCAGCGACCGGGCGACCTACCGGCTCCAGCTCAGCCCCGGCCAGATCGCCGAGATCCGGCGTTGCGCGAAGCCCAGCTCGGTGACCAGTGGCGCCGTCGACCCGCGCCGCCGTCGATAGGGCAGGGCCGCTAGGGCACCACGAAGCTCCGCAGCAGTCGTCGCAAGTCAGGTTGTGGACCGATGGGGACCGCGCCAGACTGTGGGCTGCCGGTGGCCACCAGCGCCGCGCGTAGCTCCAGCGGCGACAGGGGCGCCCCGCGCGTGGCGATGGCGACGCTCTGCGCCACCGCGCACATCGCCGCCACCTGGGCGCTGGCGCCGCTGGTGCCGCCAAAAACCGCGGTGTAGGCCTGTCGCTCGTCGCCACCGGGGAAGTACAGGTCGGTGTAGGGCGAGCCCCCGGCGCTCACGATGTCGGTGAACCAGGCCTGGACGTGTACGCCCTCGCCGAAGTCGCTGCCCGCCCAGGCCCGGGGCTCGCCGTAGGTGGGCGGGAAGCCGCCGCCCACGAGGATCGCGCCGGTGTCGATGTCGAAGGCGCCCTCGTAGGCGGGGTGGTCGAGATCCACGGCGCCGTTGGCCGACGGCACCACCACCGCGATGCCCGCCGCCGTGGCCTCGGCGATCGCCGCGCGCGCGCCCTCGTCCCACGTGGCGGGCAAGAACTCCTCGCCGGGCCCATACACCTGTTGCTCCACGAGGATCACGTCGCCTGCCGACAAGGCCGTTGCCGCCTCGTAGATCGCGCGCGCGAGGTCGTACTCGAGCACCCCGTCCACGTCGAAGTCGGGATGCACCACCAGCGCCGTCGCGCCGGCCGCGCCGCCGGTCACGCCGTAGTCGTTGTCGAGGCCAGAGGTGATGCCGAGCACGCCGCTGCCGTGGAAGGCGTACACCTCCTCCGGCTCCCCGGCGAGCGCCTCGCCCACCGCGAGGTCCTCGTGCTCGCGCCCCCATGCGTACTCGATGTCGACGAGCGTGACGTTGGCTCCGTCGCCGCCCGGGTACTCGAGCGCCTCGTCGAAGCCGAGCCCATCGGGAAAGCTCC
>VGRQ01000850.1 GCA_016875315.1 Deltaproteobacteria bacterium
GACCGTGGTCGCGCAGCCAGGTGTTGAGGTGCACCTCGCGACGGAAGGGCTGGAAGCCGTGGTCGCTCATCACCAGGAGGGTGGCGTCGGCAGGCAGCTTGGCCCGGATGCGCGCGAGGTGGTCGTCGACGGCGCGGTAGTAGCCCTCGATGTCGTCGGCGTGTTCGCTGGCAGCCGCGGCCTCGTAGGCCGGGTGCGGCGGCGCGCCGGGGTGCTTGGGATCCCCGTGCCGCCAGAGCATGTGGCACTGCAGGTCGACGTCGCTCACGTAGACGAATCCCATGTCGCCCGGCTGTAGGCGCGCCATCGCCACGTCGATCAACTCGCGCGTGTCTTCCTGGACGAGCGCCACCTGCCGCTGGTAGTCGTCGTCGGAGAACAACGTGTCCTTCAGGGCGTTGGTCTCCTCCGGCATGCCCTGCGTGTAGAAGTCGCCCATCGCCGCGGCGAGATCCTCGGCGAAGTCCTCGGGGGTGGTGATCGGCTGCGCGGGGCTGTCGGGCGCGATGTTCACCGGCGAGGCGTACACCACGAATCCGGGTCGCAGCTCCTTGGCGTAGAAGCGTACGATCCCGGAGAAGGGCATCGCTCCCATCGGCAGCGCGTCGAAGCTCACCGTCATCCAGTCCGACCACTCGCCCTCGGCGAGCACCGCCACGTCGTCAAGGGCCTCCACCATCACCGTGTCGGTGTCGGGGTCGAGGTAGAAGTTGATCGGGGCGGTGAGGTAGTCGTTGTCGCCCGGGATCTTTCCCGGCGGCAGGTGAAACACGTCGGGCGTGCCCTTGATGTTGGCCCGCACCGTGTCGGGCGTGCCGTCGAGGTCGGTGTCTTCCACCGTCACCAGCTGGATGTCGCCCTTCTTGCTCTCCTTGTCGGGCACCACCTGGTCGGTGAACCAGGTGTACACGCCGTAGCCGCCGCGCACGTCGACCGTGCCCATGCCGGAGAGCACCTTCGCGTCGCTCTCGGGCGGCGGGTAGTTGCCCGGCACGCGGAAGATCTCCACGTCGACGCCCTGGTCGAGCAGGAGGTCCCAGAAGGGCACCCCGCCGCGGTTGTTGTGTACCTCGGGCGCGCCGATGGGGAAGTAGTAGCCGGCGATCTCGATGGCGGAGCCGGCGTCGGTCACCGGCGGGGTGGCCGAGCTGATCGGCACGTAGTGAGCCGGGTCGCGGTGGACGAAGTCGAAGATGCCATGACCGCCGGGGTCGAGACCGGTGACGAAGCTCGACCAGGCCACCGGGCTCTGCGGCGGGTTGACGGTGCCGAGCTCCGAGAAACCCCCTTCCTTCGCCAGCGCCGCGAGGTTGGGGAGCTTGCCCTCGCCGATGAGGCGCTGGAGGATCACCGGGTCCATCCCGTCGACGCCGAGCACGAACATCGTCGGGACATCGGGCGGCTCCGGCGCGCAGGAGGCCAGCGCGAGCGCGAGGACCGCGCCGCTACGCCACGCCATGCGACACCTCGTCGAGCACGGCCAGGGCGCCGGGCGCGCAGCCCGACTGCTCCAGCCGCCGCGGGTCGAAGAAACCCTTCACCGGGGCCTCCTGCGCGCCCTCGGCGAGGATCATCCCGCCCTGCATGTACCTGGGCGGCGCCTGGCCAAACAAGCGCATGATGGTGAAGGGGATGTCGACCAGCTTCGGTTGCTCGGTGACGAGCGGTCG
>VGRQ01000851.1 GCA_016875315.1 Deltaproteobacteria bacterium
CACCGGGTGACCAGTCGCGACCACGCCAGATCGTTGGCCCGGTCGAGCACGCCGTAGAAGCGCGCCAGCTCCGCGCCCGCCCTCGCCGCCGGGTCGCCGCCTGCCGCGACGGCCGCCGGCCAGTCGTTGCGGTGGAAGGCCACCCAGCCCTCGCGCTGGGCGGCCACCCGCTCCGTGAACCGCTCGGGCCGGTTGACCACCTCGGCCACCCAGCTCTGGGCGAGCTCCGGCCTCACCTCGACCGCCGCTGGCTCCTCGCCGCAGGCCGCGAGGACGAGCCACGCGGCGAGCACCTACTCGCCCTCGTAGCTGCCGCCGGCGTCCTGCGCCCGGTCAGGGTACTTGTCCGGGTCGATGTCGACGTTGCTGTTGTCGACCTTGATGGTGTCTTCGGTGAGGGTGACCGGCTCGAGCAACAGCTCGCCATTCTTGAAGTAGAAGTCGCTCTTTGCCGGGTGGTAGCCCACCTTGAAGAACTCGATCGCGTAGTCGGTGCGCCGCGAGAGCTTCACGCGGGAGCCCTCGTCGTCGCGGAGGTAGTCGATGACGAACTTCCCGGAATCGTCGGTGACGATCTCCACGCCGCCCGGGGAGAGAGCCACGTTGGCGCGCTCGATCGGCTCGCCGTTGCGATCGATCACCTGGCCCATGATGGCGTGGTGCGTGCTGCACGCGACGAGGAAGGCGAGGATCATTGCAGTCGCGACCGGATGTCGCTGAGCTTGGCCAGCTCGGTGTCGGCCTTCTTCTCGAGGTCGGCGCGGGCCTGCGAGCCCACGTGGGTCTTGTAGCGCTCCCAGCTGCGGATGGCGTTCTCGAGTAGCTCGAGGTCCTCGCCCGACTTGTAGAACTTGCCCTGCCAGGACGCGGCCTGGATCTCGTAGATCTCGGCCTTCTTGCTGTAGACGAGCTCGGAGGGGAGCCGCGCCCAGTACTTCTCGGCCTTCACCGACATCTCGAGGGAGCGCGCGTAGTCGCCGCGGTTGACATAGAAGCGGGCGTAGTCCGCGAGGAACACCGGGTTGTACTGGTTCTCGGGCAACTGCATGATCTGCTCGAGGTAGCGCTTGGTGCCTGCCTCGTCGCCCTTCTTCTGGGCGTTCATGAGCAGCAGGGCCCGGGAGCGGGTGTACTGGGGATCGCTGTCTTCGACCAGCTCCAGCAAGCCCACGTCGGTGGTCGACAGCTTGCCCTTCTTCGCGGCGTCGACGTAGGCGTCGAGGTTGGTGACTTCCTCGACGACCGCGACGGCCGCGGTGGTCGCGGGGGCGGGGGGCGCCGCGTAGGTAGACGTGGTCTTCGACGCGGTCTTCGCGCTGCTCGCCGGCGCCGGGGAGGACTTCGCGACGCTGGTCGAGGCCGGCGGCGCTGCCGCCGGCGTTGACGCCGTCGACGCCTTCGAGGTGGTGGTCGATGTCGATGACGCCTTCGATGTCGAAGTGGGCGCCGGCGTCGCTGGCGCTGACGCCTTCGATGTCGACGACGCCTTCGATGTCGATGTCGATGTCGATGTCGATGTCGATGTCGATGTCGATGTCGCCTTCGATGTCGCCGTCGGTGTCGGTGTCGTCGTCGACGCCTTCGTGGCCGGGGGCGCCGTCGTTGCCTGGGGAGGCGACGCGGACACCGTCCTGGCGGGCGTGGTTTCGGGCGCCGCCGCGACGG
>VGRQ01000852.1 GCA_016875315.1 Deltaproteobacteria bacterium
GATCTGGGCTCTGGTGGACCACTTGACGGATCGCCCAGCCGCGGCGAACATCCCTCTCGCGGTCGACGACGGCCGCCTCCGGCGAACGTCATCCGCTTGGAGTTCCTATCCCCCCGCGCTGCGGGAGTACGAGTCCGACATGTCTTGGTATCGACTCCGCGCCGCGGGCAACGAGGCTCGGGTGCGGCTCGGGCATGCGCCCGAGGAGAACCGCGCCCCGGAACCGCCCGAACACCCGCAGCCGGTTCCGCTGCCACTCGCCGTAGGCCTCGCGCTTCTGGGCGCCGTCTTCTTGATCGCGCCAGAGAAGCCCGCGCCACCTGAGCAACGCGCTAACATTCCCCTTGTGCAACTGAGCCGCGAGATCGCGCGCGACCCGCAGGCGGGGCATTCCGTCGGCGCCGCTCGGTCCACGTCCCCCGATTTCTCCAACTTCCCTTCCCCAGGCAAATCAAGATGACTTCCCCGAGTGACTACGTCGGTCGGCTCGCCACGGTCAAGACCCACAAGGCTCCGACGCCTGCGGGCACCTACTACGCGCTGCCCGCTGCCCTCTCCGATGGCCAGCGCGTTCGGATGGAGCGGTGGGTCACCGCGCCGGACAACCACTGCAACTGGTGGAGCGTGCAACCGCTGGACGCGCAGGGTCTTGCAGCCGGCCCCTGCATCGACAAGGTCTGGCAGAAGCATCTGACCGGTTTTCTCAAGGGCTGAACCTCCAAGGCGCGATCGCGCAACAACGGGAACTTCTCGGGCTTGGAGCCAACCAGCTCGCCTTGGCTTCAGGCTCGGGGCCCCCACAGCACTCGCCCTTTGCGCGCGGCGATGCGTTCTATGGAGCCTGTTGCCTCCCTCCTCGGAACTGCTTTGAGGGTTGGTCGGCTGGTCCGTGGCAAGGGAGTTCGAGATGTCTTGCAAGCCAACCGCTGGGCGGACATGGCGACGCGGTCATCTCCAACTCCCCCGCGGCACCGTGGGCGGGGCGGCCTGGGCAGCGCGCTGCGGTTCGGCCCATGTCGGTACCCGTGAGCTGGCAAGTCGAATCCGCCCCAGCGGCTGGGATTTCCCCCGCTTGGGGGCTCGCCCGACGTCTCGATGGCCGTGCGGGGTCGCCCGGTGAACACCTAGTCACTTCCGCTGGGCGACCACGGCGAGCCGCAGGAGGGCCTGCTGCAGGTCGGGTGGAAGCGTGGCCAAGAGGTCGATGAGAGCGTGGGAATCGGGGCGGGCTGGTTCGTGGCAGGGCAGATGGCAGGGCGGGGTGGATGTGGGACCCACCCGAGTGACTGCAACCTCATTGCTGACAGAGACTTGCGACGCTCGTTGCCGCCCAGAATCAGCGGTTTTGAAAACCGGCAGGGGGCAACTCATCGAGGGTTCGAATCCTTCCGCCTCCGCCAGTTTGGGTGAGGACTGGAGGGGAGGGAGGTGCGGGCGACGCTGTGAAGGAGGCGACGCGAAGGGGGGAGTTACTTCTGCTCGGGCTGCGGCTGGGGGGCGAGGCGGGCGAGGGCTACCCGCCGGCGAGCTCGAGCGACTCGAACACCTCTGCCGTTACGTGACTCGCCCGCCGATCGCGACGCAGCGTCTCGCGCTCGCACCGGACGGCCGAGTCATCTACGGCCTCAAACGCCACTGGCGCGACGGCACATCGGCCGTCTC
>VGRQ01000853.1 GCA_016875315.1 Deltaproteobacteria bacterium
GGGGCGACGGCTTCGCCGACCTGCTCGCGCTCCGCGCCCTCGAGGCCAGCTTCGCGGGCAACACGCCTGCCGCCGTGACGATCGTCGTCGAGGCCGACGGCGCGGAGCTGGCGCGGGGCACCCTCGACGCCGCGCAGCCCCATCGTGCCGTCACCCTGCTGTCGGCACTGCCATCGACGGCGCACAAGCTTCGCGTCCGCGCCGAGCCGGGGGCGCCGGGGCTGGTGTTCACCGCGCGGCACCGGGCCTACGTGCCCTGGACACGACCCGAGGGCGCGCCGGTGGAAGTGGCCGTCACCCCGCCGAGCGGCCTGCGCGCTGGCGGCGTCGGCCAGGTGGCGGTGCGGGTGGCGAGTCCCTCCGACACGCCCGTCGACGTGGTGGTCGGCCTCCCCGCCGGGGTGCGGGCCGACGAGTCGGGCCTCGAGGCGCTGGTGGCGAGCGCGCGCATCACGAGCTTCACCGCCGCCGAGGGCAGCATCACCCTGCGTGGCATCGAGGGCGGGGGCTGGGAAGCGAGCCTTCCCGTCACCGCCGCGCTGGCCGGGGTGCTCCACGCCGCCCCCAGCACCGCGCTCGACGCCGCGGACGGCGACACCCTCTACACGCTACCGCCCCAGGCCTGGCGCATCGGGGGCTAGGTGCGGGAACTACGCGACGAGCCCCTGTCGCGACAGGGGTACTGGCGGGTCGGCGGGCCGATGGCTCGCTTCGTGGTGGTCGACACCGCCGAGGAGCTAGCCTGGATCGGGGAGATCGAGCTGCTCCTCGGGAACGGCTCCAACTTGCTGGCGCCCGACACCGGCCTCCCGGGGACGGTGGTGCGGCTCGGCGGCGAGTTCCGGGCCCTGGACGTGGTGGAGGAAGAAGGCGAGAGCGTGGTCATCCGCGCCGGCGCCGGGCTGCACAACAGCGTGCTCTTGTCGCGACTGGACAAGCTCGACCTCGGCGGCCTGGGCTGCCTCGCGGGGGTGCCCGGCACCGTGGGTGGTGCGGTGGCGATGAACGCGGGGACGGCGCTCGGCGAGATCGCGGATCGGCTCGTGGCCATCGAGGGCTGGATCGAGGGCCGGTCCCTACACCTGTCGCGACAAGAGCTGCACATGAGCTACCGGCACGGCGACATCCCTCCCGGGCTGGTGGTCACCGCCGCGTTTCTCCGAGCCAGCCGCGACGCGGTGGCCGCCGAGCGCGAGCGCGTGGCGCAGCACCTCCAGCGTCGCAAGGCCACCCAGCCCCTGGAGCTCCCTTCCTGCGGCTCGGTGTTCCGCAACCCGCCGGGCGACCACGCGGGGCGGCTGGTGGAGAGCGTGGGGCTCAAGGGGCACGCCATCGGCGGCGCGCGCATCAGCGAGCGGCACGGCAACTTCATCGTCAACGGCGGCGGCGCCACCGCGCTCGACGTGATGCGCTGCATCCGCCTCGCGTGGGACACTGTCTACCGGGAGACAGGCGTGCGCCTGGTGCCCGAGGTGCGCGTGGTCGGCCAGTGGCCCCCGGAGCTGTGGCCCCTGCCGCCCTAGCGACGCCGCCGCGCCGCGAGCAAGGCGCCGAGGCCCGCCGCCAGCCCCGCCAGCGGGCCGGGCGTGGTGGCGCACTCGGCACCGTCGGGGCGATCGGAGGAGGGGCCGCAACCGCCGCCGGGTGGCTGTTCCGTCTTG
>VGRQ01000854.1 GCA_016875315.1 Deltaproteobacteria bacterium
GCGCCAGGCACGGAGCTTCTCGCCCGCGGCGAGGCCGGAGTGCACCACCGCCACCCGCCCGGGGAAGCGCCCCTCGAAGCGGCCGCACAAGAGCGGCGTGAGCGCGATCTCCGGCACCAGCACCATCGCCTGCTTGCCCGCGGCGAGCGCCCGCTCGGCGAGCGCGAGGTACACCTCGGTCTTGCCCGAGCCGGTAACGCCGTGCAGCAGGTAGCCCCCGGCCGGGCCAACCGCCTCGACCGCCGCTCGCTGGGCCGGGTTCAAGCGCGGCGGCACGCTCGGCGCGCGGGGCGAGGCGGCCACTACCCGGGGGCGCTTCTCCTTCCGGGCGGCGCCCTGCCGGAGCAAGACGGCGACCGTCGACGCCGGCAGGTCGGCCATCAAGGCAGGTAGCCGCGCGTGTACCTCCCGCGCAGCGGTGTAGCGGGGCCCCTCGGGGGGCGGCCCGGCAGGGACCACCCACAGCGCCTCATCGCGCACGCCCTCCACCACCTCGTCCTGCCCCTCCACGAGCCCGGCCGCGAGCAGGGCCCCGAGGTGCGGACCGGGGTCGTGTACCTCGCCGTGGAGGCGCCGTTCGAGCGCCGACTTGGTGCAGCCCGGTCGCGACACCACCTCGCGGAGCACTGCGCCACGGTCGCCCTCGGGCGGGTTGACCGCGATCCGCTCCACGCCCTCGGCGGTGGGCCGGTAGGTGCGCCGGGTGCTCGCGCCCGCGTCGGCCGGCAGCGCCGTGGCGATCACCTCGCCCAGCGGCGACAAGTAGTACTCCGCCATCCAGCGGAAGAAGGCCAGCTCCTCGGCATCGAAAGCCGGCGACTCGCTCAAGACCTCCTTCACCGGCTTGAGGTCAACCCCCTCCACGGCCTCGCCCGGCCCCACCACCCAGCCCACCAGCTCCCGCGACCCGTAGGGCACGACAACCACGGCGCCAACAGGTAGATCGCGGGGACTGTTCCACGTGAAACGCCCGTGGACCGGCAGGGGGACGGCGACTTCGACCAGCACCACCACGCGCTATCTCTCGCGGGTGCCAGAAAATGGTCGTCGACGAGGGACGGCCCCGCCATGACCTCGATCGCGACACGGGGAGCCCCCGGGCGCCAGGCGATCCGGCGCCCAGGGAACTCCAGCGGCCTTCGGCCGGGGGGTCCTGTCACCCCTGGCGTCCCCATCGGCTTCGCTGCGCTCCGCGATGGGGCGCGCCAGGGGCGCCACCCCCAGTACGCCCCTGAGCCCTGGGCACCTCGATCACATCGGCCCGACCCCGCTGCGGGCGGTCGTGGCGGGGCCTCGATCGGGCCCGGTTTCCGCTGGCGTGAAACTGTGGGCTTGCGCATTCGGCGCGGCGTGCCTCCCGGGAGCGCTTGCTGGGGAGCGGATGGCTCGCGCCGGTGCGCTCGCCCGACCACCCGCGACCCCTCTGGTGTCGCGACAATGCCGTCGCTAGCCATGCCTCCGTGGATGCGCGAACGCCCGACCCATGCCCCACCGGATGATCGTTTCCCGGGCTCCCGGCAGCCATCCACCCGCGCCAGCGCGCAGCCCCCACCAGCAAACGCCGAGATTCGGTGGCACCCGGGTGGGGCGTGCTCACTCGGTGAGGCCTGGCTCCCGGAAACGCTCAGTGGGGACAGCATGGCTAGCGTC
>VGRQ01000855.1 GCA_016875315.1 Deltaproteobacteria bacterium
TGGCGGTGCGCTGGCGCTCCAGCTCGCGCCCACCGGCTGCACGGCGAGCAGGCCCATGGCACCGAGGGCGCCGAGGCGGGTGGCCGCGGCAGCGAAGTCGACCCCCGCGCGGTCGCAGAGCGTGCCGATCACGATGGGACCGTCGAGCTGCTCGACCAGCCGGCGCAGCTCCGGGCTCACCGGCAGGTCGCGCACCGCGTCGGTGAACCGGGTGCGCGAGAGCACGGCGGCGCGGGTGACATCTCCACGGCTGTTGCCCTCGTGCGCCTCCGCCTCGCGAAGGAGCATGGCCCCGAAGGCCTTGCGGTCGGCCACGCCCACCGGGTCGTGGGCGTGGAATTCGATGTCGGCACCGAAGAGAGCGTCGCGGACAGTGGCCAGCGCGCCAGCGTCGACGAGCCCGCCGCCGGTGACGAGAACGCGCTCGGTGCGCCCGTCTCTCTCCACGGACAGGGTGCCGCTCGCCGCGCTGGCCCACAAGCGCACGCACTGCGAGAGGTTGTGCAGGTCGATGGTGCCACGTGCGGGGCTCGCCTCGATCTCGGCGGGGCGGGGAAGGTCGAGGCTGCGCACCAGCGACGCGAGATCGAGTACCGAGAACGGCCGGACCAGCACGTGCTCGGTGCGCGACTCCGTGCAGGCGCGGCGCATCGCCTCGTCGGCGTAGTTGGTCATCAGGATGGTGGTGACCGACTCGCCGCCGGGCTGGCGGCGCAGGTCGCGCAACAACTGCACGCCGCCGCCGGGGCCAGCCACCTCGGCGCTGACCAGCAGCACGTCGGGGAGCACGGTGCCGACGAGGCCCAACGCGCCGCGGGAATGAGCCAGCGCGACCACCTCGTGACCGTCGTTTTCCAAGACGGTCCCGATGATCCCACAGAAATGCTGGTCCTCGTCGACGATGAGCAGCTTCACCAGGCGTCCTGAGCCGCGGGCATTATAGGGGCAGCACCCGAGCGGGGCCAGCCCTTCGCCTAGCATCCCGTGACTCCGGCCGCACTCTACCGCCAACTGCGCCACGAGGCATCCTCGTTCTGGGCTGACTTTGGACGCGATGGGAGCGTGGTGGGATCGCTGCGCGCCTTCCCGTGCGCGAGCCGTGAGGCGTGGTCGCGATCGCTCCCGGCAGGCGCGGCGGATCAGCGCATCCCCTTTGCGCGCGGCGCCGTCGGCTGGCTCGCCTACGAGGCCGGCGCCTGGTTCGAGCAGATGCCGCACCCGGTCGCGCCGCCGCCGCTACCGCTAGCCTGGTGGGGCACGGTGGATGCCTGGGCGCGCTTCGACGGGCTGGGCCGCCGGGTCGACGGCAACGCGCCCGTGGCGTCGTCGAGCAACGACGCTCCCCGGGCGCCCAGCGGTCGTCTCGTCGAGCGGCCTGACCCCCGCGCTTTCACCGGCGGCGTGCGCGCCGTGCTCGATCACCTGCGGCGCGGCGACGCCTACCAGGTGAACCTGTCACGACGCCTGGTCGTCGCCACCCCGGGCGACCCCCTCGACGCCTGGCTGCGGCTGCGGGTGCTGAATCCCGCGCGGCGAGCCATCCTCATAGAGACCCCGGAGGGCGCCGTGGTGAGCAACTCGCCCGAGCTGCTGCTGCGCCAGCGGGGACGCCAGCTCCTCAGCGTGCCCATCAAGGGCACCGCGCCC
>VGRQ01000856.1 GCA_016875315.1 Deltaproteobacteria bacterium
GGCCGTTGTCGTAGCCGGCGCCCATGTCGAGCTCCGCCTCGTGGATGAAGATGCTCTCGGTGTCCTCGTCCATGCCGGCGAAGGGCACGTCGTGGAGCTCCTGGCCGCCCTCGTCGGTGCGCAGCTCGGCCACCACCGAGTCGACCTCGGTGACAAAGCCGATCTGCATCTCGAAGGTGTCGCCGTTGCAGGTGCCGATCACCGCCCCGGCGATCTCCGCCGTGGTGTCGCTCGCCACCGGCCCAGCCTCGCCCGAGTCGACCGGCTCGGGCGTGCAGGCCAGGAGCAGCGCGATCACGCCTGCGCCTTCTTGCGGTAGGCCTCGATGAGCACGTCGGCCACGTCGCCGCGGATGATGCGCGGGTCGGGACGCTCGCCCCCCACCAGCTGCTCGCGCAGCCTGGTGCCGGAGATCGAGTAGGGCTCCTCGCCCTTGTGGTTCTCGGTGAGATCCACGCGGCCCATGCTGTCGTAGTAGGCGGCGAAGCCCACCTTCACCGGCCGGGTGTGCAGCTCGCCGGGCAACTTCTCGAAGATCTGCTGCGCGTCGAAGTCGCCCCAGATGGCCGACTTGTCGAAGTAGGGCGCGTCGGCGTGCTTGCGGCCGATGACGATGTGCGAGAAGCCGTGGTTCTGGCGGTAGATGCTGTGCATGATGGCCTCGGCCGGGCCGCCGTAGAACATCTTCATGTCGAGGCAGATGAGCTCGAACACGTCGTTGAGCTCGTAGCCCACGCCTTCCCAGAGGCCGCGGTCGCTGTCGCCCTCGCCCAGGAGGCGACGGTCGCGCAGCATGCGGTAGGTCTTCACGCGGGTGCTCGCGTCGACGTCGTCGTTCTTGAGCTGACCCACCAGCGGGTTGAGCACCACGCCCGCGTACAGCCCGGAGCGGGTGAGGCTCTCGACGCCGTACACCAGCGCATACTCGTGCGCGCGGTGCAGGGGGTTGCGCGTCTGGAAGGCCAGCGCCGCCTGCCACTGCCGGGCGGCGATGAGCGCCCGGGTCTGCGAGGGGGCGAGCATGAGGTCGGCGTACTCGCCGTGGCGCGGCTGCGGCAGCACGCGGATCTCGCCGCCCACGAGCGTGGTGCGCGCGTCGTCGGTGGCGATGGCGGCGCCCGGGTGGTCGAGGCGCGCCGTGAGGTAGGTCTTCTCGACGTAGCGCTGCTTGTTCCACGCGAAGCGGCTCTCCACGCGGATGAAGCCCACCAGCTTGCCGCGGGTGTCGACCATCGCGGCCTGCCCGCCGATCGCCAGCTTCGCAGCCTCGTCCTCGGTGACCGGCAGGGCCAGGGGGATCGCCCAGGCGTAGTTCTTGCCGCCACTGGTGACGGTCCACGAGTCGAGCACCTGGTTGTACTGGCTCTCGGTCATGAAGCCGGTGAGCGGCGAGAGCGTGCCATCGGCGATGCGGTGAACCACGGAGAGGTCGCCATCGGACACCACGATGCGCGGCAGGCTGGCGGCCTCCGCCAGCATCGACTTCTGGTCTTTCCATGTGGCGTAGCGGTTGACCGGGGCGTCGAGGCCACCGTGGACGGGGACGAGGGGCATGGGCTTGGCTCCGAGAGGGGGGCGGCGCCTACCCCGGCGGCCGCGCGTCGGCTACGCGCCCACCCGACCCGG
>VGRQ01000857.1 GCA_016875315.1 Deltaproteobacteria bacterium
ACCGACCTCGCACCCGCGCCCGACCGCGCGCGCATCGAGGCGGAGCTTCGGGAGCTGGTCGCCATCCTGGAACGAGGCGGCGAGTACGACTGCTGCACCGAGAAACCCTGCCTGCACTGCGGCCTGCGCACCGGCGGATGCGCCTGCGGCGAGGGGATCCGCGAGGGCGAGCCGGTGTGCGAGGAGTGTGCGCTCGGCTGGGCCAAGGGCCTCGGCGCCGAGCCGGGCGTCGACCCGGGGAAGGTGTGCTCGTTCCTCGAGGCCGACCGGGTGATCCGCTCGGTGCAGCAGGACGGCGAGCCCTGCCGGGAATGCGGCGAGGCGGTGATGCGGCAGGCGGAGGCGCTGCGCCGCTGAGCACTTTCCCCCGCCGGGATTCACTCTGGTATGCTCCCGCCTTTCCCGGAGACCTCCCCATGTCCGGCCCGGTGGTGGCGTTCCGCAACGTGTCGAAGACCTTCAACGGCCAGAAGGCCGTGCGGAGCATCAGTTTCGAGATTCAACCCGGTGAGTTCTTCAGCATCCTCGGCCCGTCGGGCTGCGGCAAGACCACCACGCTGCGCCTGCTCGCGGGCTTCGAGAGCCCCGACGACGACGGCGGCGAGGTGCGCATCCTCGACAAGGTGGTCAACCACGCGCGCCCCTACGAGCGCAACATCTCGATGGTGTTCCAGAACTACGCGCTTTTTCCGCACCTCTCGGTGGAGCAGAACGTGGCCTTTGGCCTCGAGCGCCGCGGCGTGGCCAAGGCCGAGGTGGCGAGCCGGGTGAAGGCGGCGCTGGAAGGCGTGCGCCTGGCGCCCGAGACCTTCGGCAAGCGAGCTCCCAGCGCGCTCTCCGGGGGACAACGGCAGCGCGTGGCGCTGGCCCGCGCCCTGGTGTTGCAGCCGCCCATCCTCTTGCTCGACGAGCCCCTCGGCGCCCTCGACCTGAAGCTGCGCAAGGAGATGCAGTACGAGCTGAAGCAGCTCAACCGTCGCCTCGGGATCACGTTCGTGTACGTGACCCACGACCAGGAAGAGGCGCTCACCATGAGCGACCGCATCGCGGTGATGGATAACGCCCGGGTGGCCCAGCTCGGCTCCCCCGCCGAGATCTACGAGCGCCCGCGGACGGCCTTCGTGGCGCGCTTCATCGGCGAGTCGAACTTCCTCTCGGGGACGGTGGTCGGCTTCGAGGGCGGCCAGGTTCGCGTGCGCCGCGAGGATGGCACCGAGTTCCGCGCGGCGGCCGCCGAGGAGCGCACCGATGGCGGCAAGATCCAGGTGGCGCTCCGTCCCGAGCGGCTGCGCTTCGTACACCCGGGACAGGACGCCGGCGGCAACGCGCTCCCCGGCAAGATCAAGGCGGTGGTCTACCGGGGCGAGATGTTGCACGTGCGCGCCACGCTCGCCGACGGCACCGACATGACCGCCGCGATGTCCAACGAGGGACAGTTGCGACTCCCGGTGTCGTGGAAGGAAGGCGACCCCTGTCTCGCCGCCTTCGCCGCGGAAGACGTTCGCATGCTCGAAGCGGAGGCCTCGTGACCGGCTGGATGGTCCCCTGGTTCCGCTGGTCGGCGCGCAAGCCGGGGGCGCGCGCGTGGTCGCTCATGGGCCCGGGGCTCCTGTTCC
>VGRQ01000858.1 GCA_016875315.1 Deltaproteobacteria bacterium
GCTGCAGGCCGCGCGCACCGGCGGGCGGCCGGTGCTGGGCGCGGGCCTGGCCCTGGCCCTCGCGGGCTACCACTACTGGTTCTACGGGCTGTTCGCCGCGGTGGTCGTAATCGGCGTGATGGCCGGGCAGGGGCCGCGCGCGCTCCCCCGGTTGTTGCTGGTCGCGGCGGTGGCGCTCCTCGCGGTGTCGCCCTTCGTGCTCCACGTCGCCACCGCCTGGCAAGACGTGCCCGGCGCCGGCACCCCCCCCCACTTCGTGCCCGCCACCCGCCCCCTCGCTGGCGTCCCAGGCTACGACGAGCCCGGCGTCTACCTCCCGCAGTTGTTCGTGCTCGCTGGACTTGGTGCGCTCCTCGTCCCCGGGCGCGGGCTGGTGATCGGCGCCCTGGTCGCGGGCGCCTGGCTCTACGCGCTGGCGCTCGGCGAGTACGTGCGCGTGGGAGAGCAGGTGCTCGCCACGCCCTACCACTACCTCGTGAAGCTCCCCTTCTTCGACCGCTTCTGGTGGCCTCAGCGCGCGCTCGGCGCGGTGACCGTCGCCGCCATCATTCCCCTCGCGCGCCTGTGCGGCGCCGGCCGAGCCGGGGCAGGCGCCGCCACGCTGGCTGCGATCCTGTCCGCCTTCCAGGCGGCGCGGGCGCCGGGCTTCCCCGGGGCGTGGCGCCTCCCCGAGCAAGTGCCGTGGCACGCGGCGCTGCCGCCCGGGCCGGTGCTGTTTGTCCCGCTGCTGGCGCCGCGCGAGGGCATGGACCTGTTCCGGGGCTGGCCCGCGCACCACCGGACCCTGGTGAACGGGATGTCGATGTGGACCCTCGACCTGTGGCCCGCGGACTACCGCGAGTGGTTCCACCGCCAGCCCTTCCTCGCGGCGCTCTACGCGGTTGAGCGCGGGGGTGCGGCGACGGCGACCCCCGCCGACGCGGCGGCCCTGCGCGACGTCGGCGTGGTGGGCGTGGTGGCCGACTGGGAGCAGGTGACTCGCGGCGAGCGGCGCGTGCTCGTCGACGCGCTCGGCGACCCGCGGTGTACGGGACGGTACTGCGGCTGGTCGATAGGGGATCTCCCTTGAAGAAGAAGTTGCTCTTCGCCGTGGTGGTGCTGTTCCTCGTGCTTGGCGGCGCCGAGCTCGCCGCGAGGCGCCTGCCGAGCGAGCCGGTGCCGCCCCGCGGCATCGTGATGCCCCCCCACCCCACGCGCGGGTGGACGCTCGCCGAGCCCACCATCTCCATGAAGCTCTACCACGCCACCGCCGACGGCTTGCGACGGCCCGCCGACGAGGGTCCGGAGGGCGCGCCGCTGGTGCTCACCACCGGCGACTCGTCGATCTTCGGCGATGGCCTTCCCGACGGGCTCACCATCCACGACCAGCTCCACGCCAAGCTCAACGCCAGCGTGCCGTCCCGTGTCGCGACGCTTGGCGTGCCCGGCTACTCCACCGAGCAGACGCGGGTGGTGCTCGACGAGGTGGGCTGGGAACTGTCCCCTCGACTGCTCGTCGTCGGCAACCTGTGGAGCGACAGCAACACCGAGCGACTCCGGGACCGCGACCTGCTCGCCGCCGCCTCGTCGATCTTCGGGCGGGCCGAGCTCCTGCTCTCCGACTCTGCCCTCTTCT
>VGRQ01000859.1 GCA_016875315.1 Deltaproteobacteria bacterium
GGGGGAGGGCAGCAGGGGGGGGAGGTCGGAATGGGAGCGAAACCAACCCGCCCCCACGGCATCAGGGGCGCGGAGACCCCCACATGCTGATCCTCTTGACCGCGCTGGGTTGCGCCAGCGACGAGGCCGACGCCGAGGCGCTCTGGGAGGAGATCCAGGGCTACGACGGCTGGGCGCAGCTCGAGGCGTGGGCCGGCGTGAAGGCCTCCTGCGACGGCACCCACGGGCCCTACGTGCAGATCTGGCACGACGACGGCGCGGCGACGCTGGTCGAGGGCGACGTGGCCATCGCACCCGACGGCGCCACGCTGGTGAAGGAAGCCTACGAGAGCGACGCCAGCACGCTGAAGTCGGTGGCGGTGATGCAGAAGCGCGACGGCTACGACGCGGACAACGGCGACTGGTTCTGGGCGATGTACGGCGCCGACGGATCGGTGTCGCAGGCAGGCTCGCTCTCCGGCTGCTACGGCTGTCACGCGAGCGGCACCGACCACGTGCTCTACACCTCGTCCACCCCGGTGGACGACCCGGGGGAATGCCCCTGATCCTGCTCGCCGCCGACCTGGCCGCCGCGGGCCCGTGGCTCCGCGACGCGGGCAGCGCCTACGTCAAGGGCGCGGTCGGCGGCTTTGCCGGGCTCGACGGCGAGGCGGGGGCGATGGAGGCGCCGGTGAGCTACCGCGATGCCAGCGCCTCGCTCTACGGGGAGCTGGGCCTGCCGTGGTCGATGCAGGCAAGCGCCTACGCGCCCTACGTGATTGCCGTCAACCAGCGCCCGGAAGCGGCCTACGCCAGCTTCGGGGCCGGCGACGCAGAGCTGCTCGTGTCGCGACAGATTATTCGCGAGCCGCTGGCCCTCTCGCTCGGCGTGGGCGCCAAGCTGCCGCTGTACGCCGACCGCGCCGGCGATCGCGAGGATGCCTACGGCGCCGCCGCCTCGCGTTTTCCCGAGGCAGGCGACGGCCAGGTAGACATCGAGGCGCGACTGGAAGCGGGGCGCAGCTTCCGGGTGGGGCGCGTCCCCGGCTGGGTGCAAGCCAGCGGCGCGTACCGCCACCGCACCGGCGACTTCGTCGACGGCGTCCCGTGGTCGGCCCAGCTCGGCCTGTCACCCCGCCGGGGCGACGAGTCGGGCGGCTGGGCGGGCGTGGAGGCGTCGGGCGTGGTGAACGTGGTGGACGACGCGCACACGCGATCCTGGACACGCCTCGGTGCCTTCGGCGCGGTGCGGCTCGACGGGGCCTGGGCCATCGAGGCCTGGGCCGGGGTCATCCCCTGGGCGAGCGCCAGCCAGCGCGGCGCCGGGGGCGGCGTGGGCCTGAGCTACCAGCACCGCTGAGCCCCCCGGCCGCGCCAGCGCGACGCCGAGCGCCAGGAGCGCGTAGAGCCGCGGGTAGGCGAGCAGGCAGGCCCACCCGCCCTGGAGCGCGGGGGACTGCACGTCGACCGGCACCAGCAAGAGCGCCAGCGCGATCACCACCAGGCCCCGCCCGAGCAGGTCGCCCGCGCGCCGGGTGGCCACGGCGAGGGGGAGGGCGGCGAGCACGTAGTGGTAGGCCTGCGCGAACGGCGCCAGCGCCAGCTCCGCGAGCACCAGCATCGCCAGCGCCGCGG
>VGRQ01000860.1 GCA_016875315.1 Deltaproteobacteria bacterium
CCCCGGGTCGGAAACAACACCCCCCTTGTCGCTGGCGGCTCGGGATGTTCCGGGTCGGGGTGCCGGCACCGGGCGATTGTTGGGAGGCTGGGCGGGGCAAGTCCGGGGCCCGGAGCAGCCCATCCGCGTTCCCCTTACCCTTCTCCCATGTCCGCCCCCTACGACACCTACTCCAGCCCGCTCGCCACCCGCAACGCGAGCCGGGCGATGCTGCGCTTGTGGTCGCCCCGACACAAGTTCAACCTGTGGCGGCGGATCTGGCTGGCGGTCGCGGAAGCGCAGCACGAGGTCACCGCGGACCGCCCCGTGCCGCTGGTCACCCGCGAGCAGGCCGAGGAACTCCGGGCCGTCGTCGCCCGCGGGATCACCGACGACGAGATCCACCTCGCCGAAAAGTACGAACGCGACCTCCGCCACGACGTGATGGCCCACGTCCACGCGCTGGGCGACTCGTGCCCGAAGGCCAGGGGGATTATTCATCTGGGGATGACGAGTCAGGACGTGGTGTGCAACGCGGACTTCGCGGTCCTCTGCAACGCGCTCGACCTGGTCCGGCGCAAGATAGCGCGCCTGATCCTCAGCATGGCGGACGGCGCTCACCGCTGGCGGGCGATCCCGACTCTGGGCCTCACCCACTATCAGCCCGCCCAGCCTGTAACGCTCGGGCGGCGGATGGCGATGTGGGCCAGCGACCTGCGCCTGACACTGGAACGTCTTGACGGTCAGCACCCGTTCCACGGGGTGCTGGTGGGCTCGCTGTGGGGGATTCTGCGTCCGCGCGGGCTGCGCGGCGCGACGGGCACGCAGGCGTCGTTTCTGAGTTTGATCGGGGATGGGGCTCGCATCGACCACTTCGAGAAGGCCGCGCTGCACCGTGCCATGGACGGCGTACTCTGTTCGTTCCGCCGCAACAACGTGGTCCCGCCTGGTGCGAGCAAGGACTACCCCTGTGGCATCGACGAGCCGGAGGCCGTCATCCCGGGGGACGATCACACTCGTCCGACCGAGGTGGGGTTCGATCAATCGCTCGTCACCGGCCAGACCTACCCCCGCGTCATCGACACCTTCATCCTCGCCGACCTCGCCTCGTGCGCCTCCGTCCTCCACAAGATCGCCACAGACATCCGCCTGCTCTGCAACCGCAAGGAGATCGACGAGCCCTTCGAGGACAGGCAGATCGGTTCGTCCGCGATGCCCTACAAGCGCAACCCCATGCGCTGCGAGCGGATCTGCGGCCTTGCGCGCTTCGTCATGAACCTCGTCGGCAACGCCTACGACACCGCCGCCACCCAGTGGCTCGAACGCACGCTCGACGATTCCTCCAACCGCCGCCTCTCCCTCCCCGAGGCCTTCCTCGCCCTCGACGGCGCCCTCGACCTCATGCACAACGTCGCGAGCGGGCTCATCGTCCACGAGGCGATGGTCCGCAAGAACCTCATGGCCGACCTCCCCTTCCTCGCCACCGAGAACATCCTCATGGAGTGCGTGAAGCTCGGGGGCGACCGGCAGGTGTACCACGAGAAGATCCGCCTCCAC
The DNA here is from genome assembly GCA_016875315.1 of Deltaproteobacteria bacterium. Lineage (GTDB taxonomy): Bacteria > Myxococcota_A > UBA796 > UBA796 > SXON01 > SXON01. Next base: position 1,537 of record VGRQ01000860.1, read on the forward strand.
GCCCAGGCCGCGGGCATGCGCGTCAAGCAGGAAGGCCTCGACAACGACCTCCTCGACCGCCTCCGGAACGACAG
>VGRQ01000861.1 GCA_016875315.1 Deltaproteobacteria bacterium
GTGCCCGCCGGGGTGTACGGCGCCATCAGCTACGAGATCGTCGACCGCTTCGAGCGCCTTCCCCCGCGCAAGCCCGACCCCCTCGACGAGCCCGATTTGCACTTCGTCTTTGCCGTCGATGGCATCGCCATCGATCACATGGCGGGCGAGGCGCACGTGGTGGCCCGCGACCTCGCCGGGGAGCGCGCGGCCACGTCGCGACTGGAAACTCTGGTCGGTGGTCTCGACCGCGCCCGCATGCCCCAGGTACGTCCCCCGGCAGGCGCGGCCTCCGAGGCGCCCGCCGGGGGCGACCCCGATGCCTTCGAGGCCGGGGTGCGGGCCGCCCAGCAACACATCGCGGCCGGCGACGTGTTTCAGCTCGTGCTCAGTCGCAGCCTCTCCGTGCGTTCAAGCTTGGCTCCGCTCGAGGCTTACCGGCGGCTTCGCACGCTGAATCCCTCGCCCTACCTGTTCTTCCTCGAGCTCGGCCACGGGGCCCTGCTCGGCGCCAGCCCGGAAACCAGCGTGAAGGTGAGCAAGGGCGTGGTGGAGCTGAAGCCCATCGCCGGCACGGTCAAGCGCGGGGAAGACGAAGACGCCGACGGGCGACTGGCGCTCTCGCTGCTGCTCGACGCCAAGGAGCAGGCCGAGCACGTGATGCTCGTCGATCTCGCGCGGAACGACGTGGCGCGCATCGCCGTGGCCGGCACTCGCCGGGTGGAGGCGCTGATGCAGGTGGAGCGCTACAGCCACGTGCAGCATCTCGTGTCGCGGGTGAGCGGCCAGTTGCGATCCGGGCTCAGCGCCCTCGGCGCCTACCGCGCCTGCGCCAACATGGGCACGCTCACCGGCGCCCCCAAGCTCCGGGCGATGGAGCTGATCCGCGAGCTGGAGCCCACGGCTCGCGGATTCTACGGCGGCGCCGTGGGTTATCTCGCGGCGAGTGGTGATCTTGATACATGCATCTGTATCAGGTCGATGCGATACATCACTGATACATTCCACACCCGGGCGGGCGCGGGCGTGGTGGCCGACAGCCAGCCGGTGAAGGAGCTCGACGAGACCACCAGCAAGGCGCGCGCCTGCCTCTCGGTGCTTGCTTGAGCCGGGTCCTCGTGGTCGACAACCGCGACAGCTTCGTGTTCAACCTGGTCGACGACCTCGCCCGCCGCGGCGCCTCCTTGTCGGTGGTGCGCGGCGACGCGCCCCTCGACGCGGTGCTCGCCCGCGCCCACGACGCCGACCTCGTGGTGCTGTCGCCCGGCCCCGGGCACCCGGGCGACACGATGCTCCCCGAGTTCCTCCGCCGGGTGTCGCGACCGGTGTTTGGCGTGTGCCTCGGCATGCAGGCGATGTCGCTGGCCTTCGGCGGGCAGGTGCTCCGGGCGGTGGTGCCGGTCCATGGCAAGGCTTCCGGGGTGCGTCACTCGGGCGACCCGCTCTTCGAGGGGGTGCCGAGCCCCTTCCCCGCCGCGCGCTACCACTCGCTCATGGTCGACGCGCTGCCGCCGGAGCTGGTGGTCACCGCGCGCACCGACGGCGGCATCCCGATGGCGCTGCGCCACCGGGATCGCCCGATCTTCGGCGTGCAGTTCCACCCCGAGAGCGTGCTCACGCCCCACGGCAG
>VGRQ01000862.1 GCA_016875315.1 Deltaproteobacteria bacterium
GGGGTCGCCGGTGCAGGCAAGGAAGAACCACACCGCGACAAGCTAGCAGGCGGAGGGATAAGCGCGCGGTCCATGTCTGCCATCCGCCGCCAGGTCACCGTCGAAGCCAGCCCCCGCGCGGTGTGGACCGCCATCACCACCGCCGACGGGCTCAAGTCCTGGCTGTGCGACGACGCGCAGGTCAACGCGGCCGCCGCCGGTCGCTACAGCATCATCAACGAGGGCGACGAGGGCCCCGTGGAAGACAGCGGCCGCATCCACACCTTCCGGCCCACCTCGAAGCTCGAGGTCGCCTTCGACAAGAACAGCAAGGGCCCCTGGAAGGGCACCCACCTGCAGTTCACCGTGGCCCGGGAGGGCGGGGAAACGGTGGTGAACGTGATCCACAACGGCGCCGCCTTCGACGACGACGCGGTACGCACCGAGGCCGACAACACCTGGCGCCGGGCGCTCACCAGCCTGAGGGACACGCTCGAGGGGGGCTAGCGCAGGGAGCCGGGTACCTCGACCACCAGCGCCCCCGCCGCGGGCACATCCAGCGGCCCGATGTCCACGTGCGGATCGCCCTCGCCCGGGCCGTCGTTGCCGCGGTCGAGCGTGACGCCAACGATCACCCGCGAGGGACGCGCCGCGAGCTTCACGCGTACCGTCCCCGGGCCGCTCGCCGGGTTGCTGCCGAGGGCGGGGCCGCCGGCCGCGTCTCGCAGGTCGACCCACAACGGGTAGGCGGCGGCGCGCAGGTCGAGGTCGAGGTGGGCCGACTTGTGCGCGGCGGCCTCGGCCACCGTGCCCTTGCCCTCGAAGCGGTCGGGTGGCGTGGCGAGGGGAGCGTCGCTGGGGTGGGCCAGGATGGGCTGCTGGGGCCAGCCGAGGGCCACGAGCTGCGCCTCGATGGCCTCGGCCATCACCCGGTGACCGAGGGCGGTGGGGTGCATCAGGTCGAGAAACAGCGCGTCGGCGCTGTGGCCGCTGGCCTTGAAGGCCGCCGGCAGATCGACCAGCGGTGCGTCGCAACGCCGGGCCGCCTCGCGCATCGCGTCGCGGTAGGGGCCCCAGGCCGGGTCGTGCGACACCGCCGCGATGTCTTCCCGGTTGGCGAGCATCACGTGTACCACGCCGCCGTCGCGATTGGCCATGATCGAGCAGAGGGTGTCGAGGTTCCGGGCGTAGTCGGCGAGCGCCACGCGACGGTTGCCGGTGCGCGGGTCGTCGCCTCCCACCTGCCAGCCCACCTTCTGCGCGCGCGCGCCGAGGGGCGCCACCCGGAGGTGCCAGTCGAGGCGCCGGAAGAGGGCGGAGTGCTCCAGGAGCACGCGTACACGCCCACCGGGGGAGTCGGTCCACCCGGCGTAGGAGGCAAGGAGGTCCTTGTCGCTGAAGCTGTCGAAGTTGTTGTCGGACCAGAGCGTGGCCACGAGCAGCAGGTCGGGATCCAGCGCCAGGGTGCGGCCGCGAAGCTGGTTGATGACCTGGAAGGTGGAGTAGCCGGGGACGGCGGCGTTGACGAAGTCGGCGGGCAGTCGCGACTCGAGAATCGACGTGAACACCTCGTCGTCGTCGTTGCCGAAGCCGTAGACCGAGCTGTCGCCCACGGCCAGCGCGCGC
>VGRQ01000863.1 GCA_016875315.1 Deltaproteobacteria bacterium
GCTCACCGAGATGGGCTTGCTCGCCCGGGCCGGCGCGGTGGCGCTCAGCGACGGCGGCGTGCCCCATCGCGACAGTGTCGTGCTGAGAAACGCGCTGGAGTACGCGCGGGAGTTCGATCTCACCGTCCTGCTTCGCCCCGCCGACGCCGATCTCGACGCCGTGGGCGTGGTGAACGACTCGGCCGCCGCGGTGCGCCTCGGCCTGCGCGGCAACCCCGCTGCCACCGAGGAGATCGGGGTGGCGCGCGCGCTGGCGCTGTGCCGGGCCACCGGGGCGACGGTGCATCTCACCCACCTCGGCACGGCGGTCGCCGTCGAGTTGCTCGACCGGGCCCGCCGCGAGGGCCTTCCCATCTCGGGTAGCTGCGCCGCGCGCTCCTTGCTGCTCTGCGAGGACGACCTCGACGACGGGGCCTACGACGCCCGCTACCGCCTCCACCCGCCCCTCCGCTCCGCTGCCGACCGCGCCGCGCTGGTCGACGGTGTGCGCGCGGGGGTGCTGGCGGTGGCCGCCGACCACCAGCCCCGGGCGCCCGAGGAGAAAGACCACGAGTTCGAGCGGGCGGTGCCCGGTTCCGCCGGGCTGGAGAGCGCCTTTGCCGCCGCCTACACCGCGCTCGGCGACCTCGAGGCCACCGTGCGCGCCCTGGCCATCCTGCCGAGAGAGATCATCGGCCTCGAAGTCAAGACCCTGGCGATCATCGACCCCCTGGGGGAGACGATCCCGGCCGCCGCCGGGGGACGCCACCGGGCCGACGCCCTCGCCGGGCGGCGCCTCCGCGGCGCGGTACACGGGCTGTCGCGCTAGCGCCGCCGGGGTTACCGGGGGGGGATGCCGGAACGCATTCCCATGACGCCGGCGGGCTACCAGAAGGTGCTCGCCGAGCTCAAGCACTTCAAGGAGGTGCTTCGTCCCCAGAACATCGTGGCCCTGGAGGAGGCGCGCGCCCACGGCGACATCTCCGAGAACGCCGAGTACGACGCCGCGAAAGATCGCCAGGGTCACATCGAGGGGCGGATCATCGAGCTGGAGTCGAAGGTGTCGCTCGCCGAGGTGATCGACATCACCGAGATCAAGCCCTCCGACCAGGTGATCTTCGGCACGACGATCGAGCTGGAAGACAACGACACCGGCGACGAGCTCACCTACCGCATCGTCGGCCTCGACGAGATCGACGTGAAGAAGGGCCTCATCAGCTACTCCTCGCCCATCGGCCGCGCCCTGCTCGGCAAGCGCAAGGGACAGGAAGTACAGGTTGAAACGCCGAAGGGCACGCGCAGCCTGACGATCACCGCGGTTCACTACCGCTAGGGAGGGCGCATGAGCGCACCGGTGGCAGAAGCGCTCGACGTGATCGGGCGCACCGCTGGCTGGCTGGGTCGTGACGGCGGCAGGAACGCCGCGCGAGCCCGCTACGTGGAGAACACGCTCGCCCCCTGGGCGGCACGGGTGAGGGAGGCCGCGGGCGATGCGCCGGCGGTCGTGGCGCTGCGCGAGGCCGTCACCGGCTTCGACGCGGCGCCGCCCGAGGAGCGCAGTGTCCGCGTCTCCCGCCTGGTCGCCGCGCTGGAGGCCCTCCGGGCCTCGGCGCC
>VGRQ01000864.1 GCA_016875315.1 Deltaproteobacteria bacterium
CCTGGCGCCCAGGACACCGCCTACGACGCGGGTCGTCCCCGGCGGCACCGCCACCGGGTGACGACCCTTACCCTTCTGTATGGTAGATAGCCACACAAGGCGCCGGCGCCGCGATGACGATGTTCGCGCGTTGCTATGCTCCACGCACCCATGCTCCTCCTCCTCGCCGCTCCCGCGCGCCGAGTTGGCCTCGCTGGCCGAGGCCATGGTGCGCCTGCAGGGGCTGAAACAGCGGGTGAGCCTCGCCACCGAGAGCGTGTCGGGACCGGTGGACGTGCTGTTGATCTCGAAGGCGGAGGGGCTGGTGTGGGTGAAGAGGAAGGGGGGGGAGGGGGCGTAGGTCCGGGCCGGAGCGCTAGGCGCTCTTGCGGCCTGCGGATTCTGTGGGGGATAACAGGTCTTGGGTGAGGAGGCGGACGAGTGCGCGTTGCGCCGACTCCGTGCCAAGACCGAGGGCGAGCGACCCGATGCCGGTGCCCGCACCGTTTTCCGACCCAGGCGCCCGACGGAGCTGGTCGGCGCCGTCAGTGCGATCACCAAGATAGAGGAGAATGCTCCAAGGCGGCCTGGGATCCGCCTGGTTCTTGCCTCGCAGGGCGTCGCGGTACGCGTGGGCCTGCATCCAGGGTGAGGGTTCGTCGGCATTGGCGCGCGACAGGCTCCTGCTGAACTTGGCGTCCAGCACGGCGAGGAGGTGCAGGCTCTCGGGAACAATGGGTTCCGCCTCCCTGAGCAGCAGGATGTCCGGCACAAAGCGCTCATCTGAGTAGGCTTGGACCGGGAGCTCCCACTTCCCTCCCACCCTGTCCTCGTTGCCGGGGAGGCCCCCGCTCGCCCACCAGAGCCAGATCGCCTTCGCACCCGCGGGGTGCGTCATTCGCACCTTCCGGGGTCCCGGTTCGGCAGCTCCGAACCAGTCACTCGTGGGCGACGGCTGCGGGCCCTTCAACGGCGCGACAATCTCGATGTTGCCGTCCCAGCCGAGCGCCTGGAGGGCTAGCACCACCTGGGCGAAACACCAATGCTCCCAGAGCTGGGGCGCGTTGGCGATCGGGTCGTGCAGGGCCCGCTCGAGGTCGGCGTCGATCGTGATCCCCTCGTGGATGCGGACCCAAGCGTTCACGAGCGGGCGGCAGCGGGCGTTGAGCTGCACAGACGGGCTTTCCAGCGCGAGTTCGCCGTGGGCGTCGACGTCCGCGAAGTCGGGGAAAGCAAGCACGCGCGCCGCGGTGTCGCGGTAGTTTCGAGCTCTCTCCCGCCAGGTCTCGGTCATCGTGACCGAGTAGCGCTGGTCCGCCGGTTGAACGGTCTCCAGTGCGGCCAGCACGTCGTCGGCCAGGTTGTGTACCTCGTGGGCCAGCCGCAGGGCGAGTCGGTTGGGCGGAGTGTCGATCTCGCGGAAAACCCTGCGGTCGGTCACCCGGCCGCCGCGATTGTCGGGAGACCAGCCATCCCGGAGCGTCCACGGTCCTCGCGCGCCGTGTGCCACCGGCCGCCGCGCGCGCGCCGAGGGGAGCACGGGGTGCTCCACGCGGAGGCGGTGGACCGGATCGGCGAGTAGGGCAGCCCAGGCGTCGCGCACCCCG
>VGRQ01000865.1 GCA_016875315.1 Deltaproteobacteria bacterium
GTCGGTGCCCACCTCGGTGCCGGCCACCGACCACGCGTAGGCCACGGTGGGGGTGTCGCCGTCGGGGTCGGCAGCGTCGGCACGGCATTCGAAACGATCGCCCACGCGCCCCTCGGCGGGGGTCACCTCCACCGCGAGGCTCGGCGGGCTGTTGAGCACCTCGGCGGTGGCCAGGCCGGTGACCGCCAGGCCGCGGTCGGCGTCGCTCGCCGACACGTTGCACTGGAGCAGGTTGCCCGCCTCCGCCTGGGGGCGGGTGATGGTGTAGGTGGCGCCCGAGCCCAGCGCAAGGCCCGTGCTGGCGTTGGTCCAGGCGAAGTTGACCACCGGGTCGTCGCCGTCGCGGTCGGCTGCCTCGGCGATGCACTCGAGGGTGTCGCCCAGCACGCCCGTGGCCGGCTCGATCCGGACCGAGGCAAGCACCGGGTTGAAGTCTCGCTCGCTCGGGTCGAAACAACCTAGCAAGAAGGCTACCATGTGGCCCCCACGTTCACGACCGGTGTCGCTTGGCCGGCGGGGCTGAAGTCGGTGGTCACCCACAGCACCGTCGAGACGCCGGCCAGGGCCACGGCCGCGCCCGCGGCCGCCAGGGCTCGCACCTGGCCGGGCTCCACCTCGTCGCGGAAGATCGCGGCCGCCTCGTTGTCGTCCTCCGCCGCGAGGTAGGCGTCGAAGGCGGCGGTATTCTCGAGATGCCACATCGCGGCCACGCTGCCGGCGGCCAGCGCGCTGGCGGTCACGGCACTGTCCAGCCCGATGCGGAGCGCGAGCTTGCGGGCGGGGGCGTTGGACTCGAGCGCGATCGAAAGGCGGGTGAGTTGGTCGGGAGGGACGTCGACCGTGGCGCGATGGGGCCGGTAACTTCGTGCTTCGACGAGGAGCTGGTGCGCCCCGGCGGGCACCTTCTCCAGCGTCTGGGGACCGGCGGCGAGCGACTTGCCGTCGAGGCTCACGCGGGCGTCGATCGGCGCCACGTCGAGCACCAGCGTGCCGAAGCGCTCCGGCGCCAGCACCAGCGCCACCGGGACGACCGAGTGCGCGGCCGGGGTGAGCGACTGGGTGGCCTCGGCGTGTCCCGGCGCCCGCGCCACCACGGTGTGCACGACGCAGGCCGGCACGTCGACGCCCAGCGGCGCCGCGCCCCGCTCCACGCCATCGACGAGCAGCGTTGCCCCCGCAGGCGTGCTGCTCAGCTCCAGCCGCGCGCTGGCCGGCACCAGAGGCATCTCGGCGCGGGCGATGAGACCGGGTTGCACGTCGATCTCCGAGCTGGCGTCGGCGCAGTTGCCCTCCACGCGGATGGTGTGCTTGCCTGCGGCAAGTCCGCGCACGAGGTTGGGCGTCAAGAGGCCCACGTCGTTCCCATCCACGAGGATGCGCGCCCCGGCGGGCGTGCTGCCGACGTAGACGTCTCCGGTCGCGACACCGAGCTGCGTCGAGGGCGGGGGCGCCCCGGGCGAGGTGGGCGCGGGCTCGGCGGCGAGGGCGGCGGCGAGGAGGAGCATCCCCCGGCGAGTATCACGGGCCCGGCGGGGACCCGGGACCGCCGAGGCGCGCCCCCCGGCGGCGCCGCTC
>VGRQ01000866.1 GCA_016875315.1 Deltaproteobacteria bacterium
CACGCGCCCGCCGTCCGCGCCACGGCCGCTCGCCACCACGCGGCCGTGCGCCACCACGCCGCCGCCGCGCACCACGCGGCCTGGGTGCGCCACCATGGCCCCCGCTACTGGTACAGCCCCTGGCGCCCCGGCGTCCGCGTTCACTGGTACCACGGCGTGTTCATCTACGGCCCGCCGGTGGTGGTGGTCGATGGCGACGGCCACAGCCACGTGCGCCGCGAGGGCGAGGCCCCCGAGGCCCCGAAGCCCCAGGTGGAGCGGGCCGGCAAGTTCTCCCTCGGCGTGCGCGGCGCCACCTACATCAGCGACTTCTACGGCGAGGGGCGCGGCTACGGCGACGCCGGGCTCGGCCTCGCGGCCCGCTACCGCATCATCGATCCGCTCGGCATCGAGGCGCAGTGGACCTACCACGACCAGTCCTGGTCGCAGGACACCTCGCGCATCCAGCAGCCGCTGTCGGTGTCGGCGCAGCTCTTCGCCTTCCCGTGGACGAAGGTCAACCCCTACGTGCTCGCTGGCGTCACCGTCACCGACCGCAACATCGACCAGTCCCTCGCGGGCGGCACCTTCCAGACCGACGAGGCGCTCTGGGGCCCTCACGGCGGCCTGGGCCTCGAGTTCGGCCTCGGGAAGGACGTGTCGCTCAACTTCGACGCCCGGTGGATCGGCTACGTCAACAAGGAAGAGACCGACCCCGCCGTCCCCGGCGCCTTCCAGGGTAACATGGGCTTGAACTTCTACTTCTAGCGCTCAGGCCAGGTCGAAGATCAGCATCTCGGCCGCCTCGCCGCCGCCGGCCCTCACGACGCCCCCCGCCCGGTGATCACCACGGGGAAGGTCTGCAGGATGAGCTTCACGTCGAGAAACAGCGACCAGTTGTCGATGTACTCGAGGTCGAGCCGCATCCAGTTGTCGAAGTCCACGCGGTTGCGGCCGCTCACCTGCCAGATGCACGTGAGGCCCGGCTTCATCGAGAGGCGACGCATCTGCCAGCGCTCGTACCGAGCCACCTCGCTCGGCAGGGGCGGGCGAGGCCCCACCACGCTCATCTCGCCGCGCAGCACGTTCCAGAGCTGGGGCAGCTCGTCGATGCTCGTCTTGCGGATGAGGGCGCCGATGCGGGTGATGCGCGGGTCGCGCTGCATCTTGAACACCGGGCCGCTCATCTCGTTGTGCTGCTCGAGCGCCGACTTCTTCGCCTCCGCGTCGACCACCATCGAGCGGAACTTGTACATGGGGAAGGTACGCCCGTAGAGGCCCGATCGCTGCTGTACGAACAGCACCGGGCCGCCGTCCTCGAGCTTGATGAGCGCGGCCACCGCGAGCATCAGGGGACCGATCAGCAGGAGGCCGACAGACGCGCCGATCACGTCGATCGTTCGCTTCACGAGGAGCGCTCCCCCGTCGGAAGGGGTGGACGAGAAGGAGATCACCGACCAGCCACCGAGGTCGGTCACGTCGGCCTGGGCGATGGACAGGCCGAGGAAGTTCGCGTCCATGGAGAAGGTGACGCCCACCTCCTCGCAGGTGTCGCCCACCACTCTCAGGGTGCTCGTGTCCCAGGCG
>VGRQ01000867.1 GCA_016875315.1 Deltaproteobacteria bacterium
CACAGGCAGCGTTGGCCGCGCCGGGCGTGCCGGCGCCGGCGGTACACCAGTGGGAGGCCGAGTCGTTGCTCACCGCGTTGAACCAGCTCGGGTCGAGCGCGTAGGCCACGCCGGGGGCCACCGCCCAGTCGTGATCGTAGTTCACCCGCTCCACCTCGGTGCCGGCGCTGTCGACGAGCACGATCTCGTCGTCGCCGCCGATGAGGTGGCCCTGGAACTGCTCCTGCTCCATGTCGGTGGTGATGACCCCGATCTGCCAGTCCACGTCGGCCGTGTCGAAATACTGGATGAAGCTCTCGAAGTTCGTGGCCAGCTTGCCCTGTTCCTCCACCATCGAGCAGGAGTTGTCGACCACGAGGAGCACGTCGACGGTGTTCTTGCGGTTCTGCTGGAACACGTCGATCTTGGTGAGCTGCGTGAAGCTGTTCTCGGTGCAGCCCGCGAGCAGCACCACCCACGGGAGCCTAGTCACTTTCAACCTCCGCGCTCTGGCTGCCCGCGCCCGACTCCAGCCCTTCGAGGCCACGGAAGAGGATCGCGTCGGTCACCGCGGGCGTCTGCGCCACGAGGTGGAAACTGGTGAAGAACACCTGGCCGTTGCCCGCGACGAAGCGCACCGCGAGGGGGGCATCGTCGATCTCCTCGTAGAGCGTGGCGCCCTCGGGCTGGTACTGCACGTCGCCGGTGAGGAGCACCTCCACGTCGCTGCCCACCGACTCGATCACCGCGAAGGCCGAGTAGTTGAACACGAGGTTGGCCACCGACGCCTGCAAGTCGTCGCGGAGGCGCTCGTCGGGCACGTCGGCCTGCACATCGCCCGCGCGACCCACCTGGGCGGCGTCGACGGCGCCGTCGTCTCCGTAGAACTCGATGGCGTCGGGCCAGCAGGACTCGATGAGGTCGTAGGACCAGTCCCCCACGTAGAGCGATCCGCCGCCCTTCACAAAGTTGCACACGTTGGGGACGGCGTCTTCGTCGACGAGCAAGCTGTCGTCGGCCTCCACGCTCAGGTTGTAGCGGTAGGCGTTGAGCCCTCGCGTGCCCGAGTTGAAGAACACCGCGTTGTAGTTCTCGATCTGCCAGTCGAGGTCTTCATCGACATCGGTGAGGAGCTGCTCGACGCTGCGGCCCGGGTCGCCGCGCTGGGGGCGATCGTCCTCGTCCGGCCACCACGTGGCCTGGTCGATGTAGCCGTTGTAGTCGAGGCTCCCCACGTCGTTGCGGGTGAGCGCCGCCTGCACGTCGTCGAAGTCGCCCTGCACCACGGCGATGGCGTCGAGCGCCACCTCGGTGAAGCCCTGGTCGACGCAAGCGAAAAGGACAAGGATCACTCGAGCACCACCGTGCCCTGGACGTACACGTAGGAGTCGCTCTCGGTCTGCACCGTGCTGAAGCTGAAACCCACGGCGGGGCCCTTGATGTAGGAGTAAGCCGCGAAGGTGGCCGGGCTCGCCACCAGCTCGCTCAGCTCGTCGGCGGTGTAGGTGTGCTCGCCGTCGTCCCAGGGCAGGGAGCCGACGTAGCCGGCGGCCCCGTTGGGGTCGACCAGCTGTCCC
>VGRQ01000868.1 GCA_016875315.1 Deltaproteobacteria bacterium
CCACGGCGGTGGACTACGGCCTCGAGAACTTCAACACGCTCAACGCCGAGTATGCCTACGACGAGGACTACGAGGGCGCGGGCACCATGGACCTCGGCTACGACAAGGACGTGAACTGGAGCGGCACCGAGGAGTGGGTGACCCTGCGCAGCCGCTGGGAGGCCGACGGCATGGGCCGCGGCGACGCGACCATCGGCGAGGGCGACCTGGCCACCGAGGTGACGGCGAGCGAGTGCTGGGGCACCGACTTCAAGACCTCGTTCTGGACCGACAGCGCCGGGATCTACGACACCGTGGGCGAGGAGTCGGCCTGCGCCTTCGCCGAAGCGGAATTTGTCGGCGAGTAGCCGGTTAGCCTCGCGGCATGTCCGCCGAACCCGCGCCCTCTCGCCTCGTCGTCCGCTCCCCCGCCAACGGGGAGGTGGTCGGCGAGGTTCCCATTTCCACCCCCGACGAGGTGCGCGCCGCCGTGGCGCGGGCCAGGGCCGCGCAGGGGGCATGGGCCGCCCGGCCCATCCGCGAGCGGATGGAGGTGTTGCTCAAGGTCCGCGAGCTGCTGCTCGCCGACCTCGACAACATCGTGGCCCTCTCGGCGCGGGAGAACGGCAAGCCCCGCCACGAGGGACTGCTCCACGAGGGCTTCGCGCCGCTGGAGTTGCTCACCTACTTCGGCACCGAGGCGGAGCGGATCCTCGAGCCCCAGCCCATCCCGCTGCGCCTCTTGAAGCACCGCGCCAGCTACATCCACTACGTGCCCCGCGGGGTGGTGGCGATCATCGCGCCGTGGAACTTCCCGCACCACCTCGCCTTCGGCGGGGCGGCGATGGCCCTGGTGGCCGGGAACGCCGTGGTGATCAAGCCGAGCGAGTTCACCCCGCTCATCACCCAGCACGTGCGCGAGCTCTACGTGAAGGCCGGGGTGCCGCCCGAGTGCATCGAGGTGGTGTACGGCCACGGCGACGTCGGCGCCACCTTGATCGACAGCGGCGTGGACATGGTGGAGTTCACCGGCTCGGTGGCGACGGGCAAGAAGGTGGCGGCGATGTGCGGCGAGCGACTGATCCCCTGCGTGCTCGAGCTCGGCGGCAAGGCGCCGGCGCTGGTGCTCGACGACGCCGACCAGGATCGCGCGCTCCACGCGACCCTGTGGGGCGGCTTCGCCAACGCCGGGCAGGTGTGCGCCAGCATCGAGCGCCTGCTGGTGCACCAGAAGGTGTACGACGCCTTCGTGCCGAGGCTGGTGGAGCGCGTCAAGGCGCTGCGCATGGGCGACGCCTCCGCCAGCGCCGACGTGGACATCGGGCCCCTGGTGAACCAGCGGCAGCTCGAGATCGTGGAGCGACTGGTCGACGACGCGGTGCGCAAGGGCGCCACCGTGGCCTGCGGTGGCAAGCGGGTCGACGGGCCCGGCTACTTCTTCGAGCCCACCGTGCTCCTCGACGTGACGACCGAGATGGACATCGTCAACAAGGAAACCTTCGGTCCCGTGGTGCCGGTGATGAAGATGCAGGGCGAGTCCGAGATGGTGGCAGAGGCCAACCGCTCCCACCTCGGC
>VGRQ01000869.1 GCA_016875315.1 Deltaproteobacteria bacterium
GAACTCCTACCCATAGGTTCCTCGTTCGTAGTGGGGTCTTGAACAACCAACTACTAACGTTGAACCTATGTTTTGTCTAGTGCGTGCGGCGCGCTTTCCCGGCGTTCAGGCACACTTTGGGCTAGGGGCCGACAAGCTGGCGATCCGCTGGGCGGTGCCCGACCACCCCTGGGTGACCGAGGGCGCCGCGGTGCGCATCGCGATGACGGTGGCGGAACCGGCGGGCGAGCTGGGGACGGCGGGGACGGTAGCGCGGGTGGAACGCGAGGACGAAGAGCACGCGGAGGTGGTGGAGCGGGGGACGAGTGTCATCCACAGCGACCTGCGGGCGGGGGCGAACGTGGCGGGGGCGGTGCGGTTGAAGGCGAATGTGGGGCTCAGCTTCCAGGGCATGAACCTGGTCGGCGAGGGATTCCGGCTGTCCCCGGAAGAAGTGACCGCCTATGGTTACGATCTGGCGGCTCTGCCCCCGGTCGTCCGGCCCTACAAGAACGCGCGAGACGTGACACAGGGCGGGCCGCCGCGGTACGTCATCGACTTCTACGGGTTGACGGCGGAGCAGGCGGCCGAGTTGTACCCGCGGTTGTACCAGCATGTGTTGGTGAACGTGAAGCCGGAGAGGGACCAGAACAACCGGGATAGTCGGCGGCGAAACTGGTGGCTGTTTGGGGAGCCAGTGGGCAAACTCCGTCACGCTGCCCAAGCGCTACCCCGCATCATCCTGACACCCAAGACGGCGGCTCACCGTATCTTCATTTCCGAATCGACAGTTTTGCTGCCGGACTGCAAGAACTACGTCGTCTGCATCGCCGACTCGCTCGCGCTCGGTATTCTATCGTCGTCGGCACACGTCACCTGGGCCACCGCCGCAGGCGGCTGGCTCGGCGTCGGCAATGACTCCACTTACAACAACAAGGACTGCTTCGACCCCTTCCCCTTCCCCACCCCCACCGAGTCGCAGGCGGCGCAGATCCGCGACCTCGGCGAGCGCCTCGACGCCCACCGCAAGGCCCGGCAAGCCGCCCACCCGGAGCTCACCCTCACCGGCATGTACAACGTGCTCGCCAAGCTCCGGGCCAACGAGCCGCTCAACGACAAGGAGCGGGCCATCCACGAGCGCGGGCTCGTCAGCATCCTGCGAGAGATCCACGACGCATTGGACGACGCCGTGCTCGACGCCTACGGCTGGCCCCGCGATCTCGACGACGAGGGCATCCTGGAGCGGCTGGTGGCGCTCAACCGCGAGCGCGCCGAGGAGGAGAAGCGCGGCCTCGTCCGGTGGCTGCGCCCCGACTACCAGCGGGCCCTCGCCGGGGAGCCCGAGCCCGAGCCCGAGGCCCTGCCCCTCCCCGGCCTCGATGCCGGGGCGGGCACGCCCGGTGCAGGCCCCTCCGAGCCCACGAAGTGGCCGGCCACCCTGTCCGATCGCATCGCCGCCGTGCGCGCCGTGATCGACGGCAGCGCCGACGCCCACGAGGCGGAGTCGGTGGCCCGGCGTTTCAAGGCCGCCCGCCGCGCCGACGTGAGCGACATCCTCGACAGCCTCGCCGCCCT
>VGRQ01000870.1 GCA_016875315.1 Deltaproteobacteria bacterium
GGTTCGAGAAGGGCAACATCATCGTCGACCTCGGTCGCGCCGAGGCGCTCTTGCCCAAGCGCGAGCAGGTCCCGACGGAAACCTACCGGCAGGGCGACCGCATCCAGGCCTACGTGGTCGACATCACCCGGGCCACCAAGACCCCGCAGGTGATCCTGTCCCGCACCCACCCGGGCCTCTTGATGAAGCTCTTCGAGCTCGAGGTGCCCGAGGTGGCCGAGGGCATCGTGCGCATCGAGGCGTGCGCGCGCGAGCCCGGGCACCGCGCCAAGATCGCGGTCTCCTCCACCGATGCCGACGTCGATCCCGTCGGCGCCTGCGTGGGCATGAAGGGCAGCCGCGTGCAGGCGGTGGTGGCCGAGCTGCGCGGCGAGGCGATCGACATCATCCCCTTCCACAACGATCCCGCTCGCTACGTGGTCAACGCCATCCAGCCCGCCCACGTCCTGCGGGTGTACATCGACGAGAACGCCCACAAGATGGAGCTCATCGTCCCCGACGACCACTACAGCAAGGCCATCGGCCGCCGCGGCCAGAACGTGCGCCTCGCCCAGCACCTCACCGGCTGGGAGGTGGTGGTCAACAGCGAGACCAAGCACAACGAGATGAATGCCGCCGCTCGCGACGAGCTCTCCCGCATCGACGCGCTCGAGGCCGAGGGGGTCGACTACCTCATCCGCCACGGTTTCCGCACGCTGTCCGAGGTGGCCGACGCCGAGTCCTACGAGCTGGCCGGCATCCTCGGCTGCTCCGACGAGGACGCCGACCTGGTGGTCGCCAGCGCCGAGCGCGCGCTCGAGGGGCTCATCCTCGAGGAGGCCGACCGCCGCAAGCAGGCGGCCGACCTCCCCCCCGAGGCCTAGCTGCCGGTGGCGCGCGCGCGCGGCCAAGCGGCGCGGCGTTCGCCTCGCGAGAAGAAGCGCGCCGCCGGCGTGCCGATGCGCACCTGCGTGGTGTCGCGCGAGGAACGACCGGCGAGCGATCTCCTCCGCATCGTGGCCGGGCCCGGCAACGAGGCGATCGTCGATGGCCGGGGCAAGCTCCCCGGTCGCGGTGCCTGGGTGACGCCCACGCGCGCGAGTTTCGAGTCCATCGTCGCGAAGCCAGGCGCGCTCCGGCACGCGCTCGAGGCCCCCGATCTGCGCGTCGACAGCTTGCTCGCGCAGGCCCGCTCGCTGAGCCAGCGCGCCGTACACGACATGCTCAGCCTCTCCGCCCGGTGCGGCGGCCTGGTGTCGGGCGCCGACGCGCTGGAGCGCCTTGGCGCCGGGAAGGCGCTGGCGATGATCGTGGCGGCCGACGCCTCGCCGAAGGCGGTGGAGGCGGCGCGGGCCGCGCTCGAGGCCGAGATCTTCCCTGTCGATCTCGACAAGGAGGCCCTGGGACACCAGATCGGCAAGGGACCGAGGGCGGTCGTGGCCGTGATGCCCTGCGCCCCGGCGCGACGGCTGCTCGCGGAGTTGCGGCGAGCGCTCGCCTTGCGTTAGGGGCCGGCCGTCCGCGCCCCGACGACTCGTCGCGCGCGGCCGCCCGGGTTCCCCCCGCGAGGCG
>VGRQ01000871.1 GCA_016875315.1 Deltaproteobacteria bacterium
CCAGCCACTGGCGAGGGCGAGATCCACCTGCCCGGTGGTGCTCCCGAGCGCGCCGACCACGAAGACGTCGATGTCGAGCGTGCCGGCGACGGCGCGCGCGCATGCGAGGTCGAGCCCGCAGGCGGAGGCGGCGTGGGCCACGGGTCCCTCGGGTACGACCACGTCGACCCGCGGGACGCGGGCGAGGGCGGCCCGGACGTGGGCGGTGGCGATCTCGGCGTCGAGCCCCGGGCTCGCTGCGGCCTCGACGGTGGACCACACCGGTGCCACCAGCACCCGCAGGTCGCGCTGGCTGCTCCACTCGGCCGGTGTCGCGACACGAAGAGTGTTGACGTCGGTGAAGGGGATGCGCATCCGGCCCTGGGGCGTGCGCAACTCCACCCCGCGATCGGTGGTGTCGATGACCTCGCCCACGACAGTGCGCCCGTCGAGCAGGACCACATGACGAAACTCGGCGGCCAGCGACGCCGGCGCGAGGAGGAGGGCCAGGGCGCCTACCACTCGATGTCTCCGCAGCGCTCCGGCTCCTCGCCCTGGTCGAGCGCGGCGACGGTCCAGGCGTAGGGAATCTGCCGAGTGTCGTCGTCGGGGGCGTAGGCCACCGCCACCATCGCGAAGCGGCCGGGCTCGACCAGCGTTGCCCAGTCGTTGGCCGGAGTGGAGGGCGCGAAGCCGAGGACCAGGTCGTCGCGCGTGGTCCAGGCGCGGGCGGGGAGGCCACAGCTATCGAGGTCGAAGGCCATCAGATCCACGCGGGCCTCGACGTCGGCGGGCTCGAGGTGGGCGCAGAGGGCGCCGCTGGCCTGCACCTCGATGACCCGCCAGTCGGCATCGCCCCGGTAGTCGCCGCTGGGCTCCGTGGGAAAGGCGCTGGGCACGCCCGCGCACGCGTCCCGGCTCGGCACGGCGGCAGGATCCCACCCCGCGCCGCGCAGCCTGCCCGCGAGCCGGAAGGCCATCCCCGGAGGCAGGATCTCGACCGTCGCGACCAGCGTGCTGTCGTCGACCTCGTCGTCGCGCGGCCCGGACTCGCTCCAGCTGAGCTCCGGCGGCTCGGTGAGCGACACGCCCTCGGGCGGCGCGCCACCGGTGTCGTCGCGGGCGAGCCGGTCGAGCGCGGGCCAGCCATCGCAAGCGGCGAGGAGCGCGATCATCGGGTGCCCGGGATACCCCAGCCACCGCCGATCCGCACGCGATAGCTTCGCGGAATGTCCCGCCGCGTGGTCATCGACCTGTCCCAGTTCATGCGCTCGCCTGCGGGTGGGAGCGCGCTCCGCCGCCGCTGGCTCGACGGGCTCGCTCGCCTCGCGCCCTTGCACGCGCGCGCCGTGGCCGGTGAGTTCCCGCCAGGGCTTCCCAGCGCCGAGGCACTCGCGGCGGCCAGCGCCGAGCTGGCCAGAGGGACCTTCGGCAAGGGCAAGGGCGGCCTCGCCGTGCTCGGGCAGCCGGGCGCGCTCGGCAGCTTGCGCGCGTGGGTCGGCGCCTGCGCGGGGGAGGGGATCCGCCTGCACGCCTCTGCCCCCGTGGCCGACCCCGCGAAGACCTGGCTC
>VGRQ01000872.1 GCA_016875315.1 Deltaproteobacteria bacterium
GGCCGGAGCGCAGGCGCCGGCGAGCGGGTCGAAGACGCTCTGCGTGGAGCTCTACGCGGGCAAGACCGGCGGGAGCTGGCTTTACCAGGAGAAGGTGAGCGTGGACACCACCGGAGGGCGGTTCGCGACCGCGATCGGCGCGGCCGGGACGCTCGCGACGGGCTACGCGGACCTGACCTCGCTGGTGCAGGACGAGACCTCGCTCTATCTGGCGATCCACCTCGACGCCTGCGACAAGCCGGAGCTCGGGACCCGGCAGGCGGTCAACGCGGGGGCGTTCTCGCTTCGGGCGCAGAAGGCGCAGAGCGCCGAGACGGCGGAGGCGTCGGAGACTGCAAAGACCGCGGAGACGGCCGCGGCGGCGGCCACGGCGATGACGGCGATCACGGCGCAGAAAGCCGACGCGCTCTCACTCTCCTGCGCGCCCGGGCAGATCCTGGCGTACGACGGGAACGCCTGGGGGTGCGCCAACGACGAGGACACCGATACCAACACGACGTATACGGCCGGAACGGGGCTCTCGCTCGCCGACGGGGCGTTCTCCGTGAACCTCACCTGGGGGGACGCCAGGTACCTGACGCGCGAGGCGTGCGCGGAGGGCGAGGTGCTCGCCATGCTGAGCGGCGCCTGGGCCTGTCACGATCTGGGGACCGTCTTCGCGACCGACGAGGAGGAGCACCAAAAGCGCCTCCCGGAGGTGTCGGCGGGCGTGCTCACCAACGAGTATGACCGGAGCCTCAGCCTGGCCGCCCCCGTGGCGTTGGCCGACCTCGTCAACGAGTCGATCCCGCTCGCCTCGGTGGAAAAGGGCGCGCTTCTCGGCGCCATGGCGAGCGCCACCTTCGCTCACCCGCACCCGGACACGCTCCAGGTGAAGCTCACCTACGTCAGTGGTGAAATCAAACAAGTGTTCAATTTACAGAGCGCGGCCGCCTGCCCCGCGCAGCTCGCGGGTCCGCCGGTCGATTGCAGCGGGGAGACCCCCCCGAGGGCTGCCAGGTCCGCGTGCTCAGCGCCCCGGTGGACCAGGACTGGAGCTGGTTCGCCAAGAACGAGCCGCCCGCCGCCGCCGCCGCGACCTGGACGCTCGCCATCACCGACCTCTGCGACACCTGGCCCGGCGAGTGGTCCGGGCAGTACCTCCAGGCGTTCACCGTGAGCTACACGGTGGCGAGCAGCGAGGAGCTCACCGTGGCCGGGCACCAGACGGTCACCGGCAACGTGACGGTGAGCGGCAAGACCGCGCTGGCCGAGCTGAGCGCCGACATGGTGACGGCCGCTGGTGCTATCCCTGTAGGCTCGGCTTGGCCGGGTTGGCCACACTCAGCACCCGTACCAGGTTGCCGTCGCCGAGGTACAGCGCGATGCCCAATAGCAGCCAGAGGGCCTGCTCCGCCGGGACCTTCCGGCGGCGCAGCGACGCCGTTCCCGTCGCCTTCAGCGCCTCTTCGATCCACTCGGCATGGATCGACGCACCGAAGCGCTCCAAGCCCTGAGGACCCTGACTGACCAGCGACTCCACTGCTTCCGCGAACGACTCCACATCG
>VGRQ01000873.1 GCA_016875315.1 Deltaproteobacteria bacterium
CGAGGGCTAGTGGCAATGCCGCTCACTTAAGGTCCCCGGCCGCGGGTGGTGAGCGCTTCCCGCGGTTGCGTGGGTAGTTGCTCATCTTGATCTTGACGTGCCGGGGGTACCTTCGCTTGCTTCGCCTTGGCGGGAGCACGAGCGTACGGAGGTCGGCCTCCATGTCAGCCAGACGCGCCGGGATATTGCCGGGGGCGCTCGTTGTGGCGGCGTAGATCCAGAAGTCGCGGATGCGCAGGAGGGAGGTCCAGAAGCTGATCCGCTTCGGTGGCACGTTGTTCTTCGCCGCAACGAGCAGCATCTCACGCCGCACCAGGTTGTAGGCCAGAAGCAGGCCCCACACCTCTTGCTCGACGCCCTCGGGCTTCTTGCTGCGGAGGCTCTCCTTGCGGTGGAGCATGTGCGTCTTGAGTTCGTCGTAGGCGATCTCGATCTCCCAGCGGTCGTGGTAGAGCTGGATCAGCTCCTTCGCGGGGTACAACGCCGGATCGAGGAGCGTTACGCAGAGGCGTGACGGTATTCCGCCCTGGTGCTGGTAGTGGATGATCCGGACCGTCATCGACGGCGCGATGTCGGGTTCTTGGCGGATGGCCTCCGAACACGGCCGGAGCAGCGCGATTTCGGTGCCGTCCGGCAGCACTTCGACGCGATCGTACTTCATGTCGGCGCGCATGCGGACCATCACGTGGCGATCGATGCCGGATGCCACGAGCCGTGCGAAGACGCGATAGTTCACGAATCCACGGTCGAGGATCGTCAGGCTCTTGTCTGGCACCGCCGGCCACAACTCGGTCGCGAGGTCCTGCTCGCCCGTGCTCCACGGACCGAACCGCGCATCGACGAGCAACCTCGTATCGAGGCTCATGAGCGCGCACAGGCGAAGCTGGGGATACCCCGCGTCCCCGCTGCCCCCGCGTCCGCCCGGTTTGCCGAAGTGCTCGAAGTTGTCGTCGGAGTCCGGGACGCGCAGGTGCGAGCCATCGACACCGAAGAGCGCGAGCCCACGGTACCCACTGAGGCCAGGCGAGCAGGCCCACGCGTCCGCGACCCGGTGGAAGAGCCACTCCAACGGCCTCTCGCCGATACGGTAGCGTGCCTTCGACACCGCGCTCGGCGCCACCCGCGGCGTGCCGGGCACGACGAGACCCAGGTGCTCGGCGATCTCCTGGATGGACCTGTCCGCGAACAGCCCCGCGCCGATGATCAGCCACACCGCCTGCTCGGCCGGGAACCGCCGACGTCGGATCGATGCAGTCCCCGTTGCGCGAAGCGCCTCGTCGACCCATGCCGGGTCGACAGACTCCTGGAACCTCGCCACCCCACGCGGCCCCAGTTCGGCCAGCGCGTCCATCACTTCAGCCATCGACGACATACCGCCCTCCCACCACGCAGCATGATCCCCTCCGATCACCGTGGGAAGCGCTATCCGTGCCGCAGATCCAAAACCCAATGAAGTCGATCCCTTGGACGCTAAGAGATCGGCATTGGATTTAGGGCTGGTCGGGGTGCTGTGGCCGGGCGTCGTTTCGGCGCGCTAAGTAG
>VGRQ01000874.1 GCA_016875315.1 Deltaproteobacteria bacterium
TCGCGACCGCTGATCTGGCGCCGCATCGGCTGTCGCGACAGCGCCCCGGCGCGGGCGAGCTCAGACAGCACCGCCTCCACCTCGCGCTGCGAGAACTGCGAGAGGATGCCGAAGGTGGAGAGGCGATCGAAGCCGAAGCTCGCCACGGCGCCGTCGCGATTGCCCACCAGCACTCGGGCGATCATCCCCGCCGCGTGGGGGTCTTTCAGGCGCGCCACGCAGGCCAGCGCCTTGCGGACGATGATGTCCTCGTCGGCGTCGAGGGGGCGCGGGGCCGAGCCCTTGCTGCCGGAGCGGCAAGCGTCGCAGTTCCCGCAGCGCTCGTAGGGGGCCGTCTCGCCGAAATACTCCAGGATGAACTTGCGACGGCACGCGGCGCGGCCGTAGTCCACCATGGCCTGGAGCTTCTTGAGCTCCCGCGCCACGCGGGCGCGAACGTCGGTCTCGGTGAGCCGTAGCTCCGCCCCGGGCCGCAGGATCTCGTAGCCCTCGGCGCGGGTGGGCTCCACCCAGTCGATGTGTCCCCGCGCGCGCAGCGTGGCGAGCGTGGCCACCACTTGTTCCGGGGTGAGGTCGAGATCGTCGGCGATGCGCTCGGGCACCGCGCCGCTCTGGCCGTCGTGAGCGTGGTCGACGAGCCAGGCAAACACTCGCCCGCGCAGCCCCTCCTCGCGACAGGGCGACAACAGCCGCGCGTACCCGGGACGGTCGGCCCCGCCCAGTCGCCGCACCAGCCCCTCGCGCACCAGCGTGTACACGCAGCTCTGGCCGGCCCGCTCCTCGGCGTCGGCGGGGAGCGCCGCCGCCAGCTCGCCGGGCGCGAGGAACACCGGGTTCTCGCCCTTGCCGTCGATGTACTTCCACGCCGCGTGCACCCACGCGGCCGGCGGGTGGGATCCGTGGATGAAGAACTCGTGGATACGACGGTCTTCCTCGCGGTAGAGGAGCGTCACTCGGGACGACTTGCCGTCGCGACCGGCGCGGCCGATCTCCTGGTAGTAGGCCTCGATGCTGCCGGGCATGTCGTAGTGCACCACCGCGCGCACGTCGTCCTTGTCGATGCCCATGCCGAAGGCGTTGGTCGCGGCCACCACCCCGAGCTTTCCTCGCATGAAGGCTTCCTGGACCGCCTTTCGCTCGGTGAGCTCCAGGCCCGCGTGGTAGGCCCGGGCCCCGGGAACCGCTTGTGCCGCCCGGTCCACGTTCTTTCGCGTGGCGCAGTACACCAGCGCCGGCCCGCTGCCAGCGAGGGCCGCCACGAGCGTGTCTTTCTCCCGCGGGCCCTTCACCTCGATCACGTCGATGCGCAGGTTGTGGCGGTCGAAGCCGCGCACGAACTTCCGCGCGCCGGGGAGGCCCAGCACCCGGAGGATGTCGTCTTGCACCTCGGGCGTGGCGGTGGCGGTGAGCGCGACGGTCCGGGGCGCGCCGAGCGCCACCCGGGCCTCGCCCAGCCGCAGGTAGTCGGGCCGGAAGTCGTGGCCCCACTGGCTGAGGCAGTGGGCCTCGTCGATGGCGAGCAAGCGCACGTCGACACCGC
>VGRQ01000875.1 GCA_016875315.1 Deltaproteobacteria bacterium
CTGGCCAGCGCGCTGTCGGCCGCGAGGCAGGCGCGCGGGCCGCGCGGCCAGCGGCGGGTGGCCCCCGAGTCGGTGGTGGCGGGGATGAGTCTCGACGCGGTGGTGCTCGCCGACGACGCGCCCGGCGTCGGGCGCTCGCTCGCCGAGGCGCAGCTCCGCCAGCGCGACGGTGCGCTCGTGGTGGCGCTCTCGCGGGCAGGCTGCACCGTCACCGCGCCCGACGCGCAGGAAAAACTCCGGGCGGGCGACGTGCTCTTCCTCGCCGGCACCCGCGACCAGCTCGGGCGCTCGCGGCAGATCCTGTGCGGCGCGTAGGCGGCGGCCTACCCCCCGTGTTCGCTCGCCAGCTTCGCCAACAAGACGTGATCTTCCCAGTTCCCGGCGATGCGGATCAGCTCCCTGGCGAAGCCCTCGCGCCGGAACCCACACTTCTCCGCCACCCGCAGGCTCCGGTGGTTGGCAGGCATGATGCCGCAGGCCACGCGGTGGAGTCCCAGGCCCTCCGGTGAGAATGCGTGTGTCAGCAGCGCGCCCACCGCCCAGGTGGCCACGCCGCGTCCGGCGAACTCCGCGTTGACCGACCAGCCGGCGTTGGCGGTTTCCGACACCCCGCGCACGATGTCGTTGAGGTTGACCCACGCGGCGACGCGTCCGTCCGGGGCGATGGCGAGCCCGCGCCACGCGGTGCCGGCAGCCTGGCGCTCCATGCCACTTTCGAAGAGGCCCTCGTAGCCACCGCGATCGTCGAGCGACGGGAACCACGGCGCGTGCAACTCGCGACTGGCACGCAGCCCACGGATCCACTCGGGACGGTCGGCCTCCACCGTGGCGCGCAGCGTGAGTCCGGTCACACGCACTCCCCGAGCAGCTTGCGGTAACTCTCGAGGCGCTCTGGCCAGCTCACCACCTCGTCGGCCACGCAGCCCTCCTCGCCCTCGTGGAGACAGTCCCGGTACTTGCAGGGCAAGTCGAGCAACTCGGGAAAGTGCGTGCGGAGCTCACGACGGTCGACGTGGGCCACGCCGAACTCGCGCACCCCGGGCACGTCGATGATCTGGCCGCCGCCCGGCAGGGAGAAGAGCTGCGCGGCGGTGGTGGTGTGGCGACCGCGCCCCCAGGCGTCGATGTCGCCCACGCGCACGTCGGCCCCGGGGACGAGCGCACGCACCAGCGTGCTCTTGCCCACGCCGCTGTGGCCCACCAGCACCGTGGTGTGCTCGCGCAGCCGCTCGGCCAGCTCGGCGATGCCGCGCCCGTCGCTGGCCGAGACCAGCGCGATGCCGTAGCCGAGGGCCTCGTAGCGGGCCATCCACTCGAGCACCTCGCCGGGCATGCCGGTGTCGCACTTGTTGAGCACCACCATCGCCTGCATGTTGCCGGCCCCGGCCGCCACCAGCATCCGGTCGACCAGGCCGGGACGGAAGGGGGGATCGGTCGACGCGCACACGCAGGCCAGCAGCGTGGCGTTGCTCGCCACGAGGCGGACGCCGGCGCTGTCGCCGGTGCGCTCCAGCGTGGAGCGCCGCGGCTCGGTGCCGA
>VGRQ01000876.1 GCA_016875315.1 Deltaproteobacteria bacterium
TCGCGACCCACGATCACTCCCTCCGAGCTACGCGCGTCACGCCATGCGCCGCGGACGGCGCACGGCGCGCCCGGTGTCGGCCGCACGTTATCCGAAAGCGCCCCCTCGCACTTCGGCCGCTCGCGCAGTTGGCACCTCTCCAGGTGGAGTGGAGTTGCCAGTCCGCTTCGGCGGGCGGCCTTCCGGGGAGCGAGTGATGCGCCGCGAGCCCGACGGTCTCTCCTTTCGCCCTGCACAAGCACTCCATTGATAGTCATAGGTCCACGGCTTATATTCCACACATCATCGGCGTGAGCATGATCGTGAGACCTATCGACTCCACAGTCGTGACGCGTCAGAAAGAAACGCGTCTCAGCCCCGAGCCCCCCGTCGCGGAAGGATCACTCGACCTCGATCTCAATCTCAGGCCCGCCCGGCCCAAGCGGCCGTCCCCTCCCCGTGACCTTTCTCCCCTTTGATATCGCGTATAACATCACGCCCGCCAGCGTCGCCAGGAGGACCAATCCCAGGATCAAGGCGACCTCAGCCCCGGTGATCGCCATGGCCCTTGCGGAGTCCAGCCCCGGCACAGTGGTCATGAGCAGCCTTGCCTTCCAGCCTGACACCGAAATCTTGAAGCGCTCGCCTCGGTCGATCAGGGCCGTAGCACGGCTCGCGAAGTTTTCGTCATCGTAGTCAACCGTCCTCATCCCGCTCTCCAGCACGATCCGTCTAACCCGAAGACGCTGTCAACGTGGCCCCCCAGCCGCGTGATTCCGGCGAGTCGCGTGTGACGTGGCCGTCCTGGTCTGCCATGGGGTCGTCGCGGTAGGCGCCAGGGGCCCCGGTGGTGGAGCGGCACCCAGCGCCGGGATGACGCGCCCCGCGTCAACGTGGGCGACTGTGGGCTCCCCGGCCAGTCCGCCGCAGCGACGCCTGCCCCGCTCCCCACCCTCCAGCCACGATCGCGCGCTCCGAACGGCATTCTGGTGCACCCCTCCCCGCGGTGCGGCCGAGGGAGGGGCTCCTGCCGAACACCGAGCGCGGAGCGGCCTGCCACTTGGGTTCCCGCCCTTTGGCGCATGCCAAGGGGCTCCGTCGTCGGCGGGCGGGGCGCTCGCCTTCAGGCGGGGAGCACGGTGCCCGCGGAACCGCGGCGGCGCCAGCCAAGGTGCCCGGCCCGCCGGTGAAGCACGACTGGTGCCGTCGCCCACTCTTGGGCAAGGATCTGCGAGCCCGGCAGGATGCCTCGAAGGTTACCCGGAAAGCCGCGTATCTTGCGTTGGGGTCTCCAGCCCGCCCGGGGGCGCCTTCGGATAACTAGCCGACTCCGGCAAGCGCGCGTAGCCACCCCTCGCGACGGGCGCGGGGCCGCCCCCTGCCCGGCGGGGCGAGCAACTGCCCCGCTCGGTCCCCCGCCCCGGCCTGCCCTGTCGCGACTCACGATCACTCCCTCCGAGCTACGCGCGTCACGCCATGCGCTCCGCGCACGGCGCGCCCGGTGTCGGCCGCACGTTATCAGCCACCAATGCGGGCAGTCTACTCGTCGTCGAAG
>VGRQ01000877.1 GCA_016875315.1 Deltaproteobacteria bacterium
CGGCGGTCAAGGTCGACTGGCTCGGGCACGTGACCCGCGAGCGGCGCCAGCAGTTCGCCGAGCCGACGCCCGCCATGCTCCGCGAGGAGGAGCGCCGCCGCCGCGACGAGCAGGACGCCGCCGCCTTCGACGCCCTCGCTGCCCGGCTCCACCCGGACGTCGTCGATGCCCGCGCCATCCGCGACTTCCTCGCCCTGCACGGTCCCTGGGACCCCGTCGCCGCCGGCGAGATCGCCGACGCCTTCTTCCTCGCCCACCCCCGCGACACCCACGCCCGGGTGCTGCTCGACCACGTCAACCGCAAGCTCGAGGAGAACAAGTGAAGTCCAACGCCGCCACCCTGCCCGAGACCGCCCGCGTGCGGCTGCAGTCCCACTACGCCCTCGCCCGGCTGCCCTTTCGCAAGACGATGGCCCACGACGAGATGTTCGACTCTCGCGCGCAGCGCGAGCTCTACCTCGCCCTCTCGATGTGGTCGGACCTGCGCGGCCTGGCGCTCGTCACCGGGCCCAGCGGGGCCGGCAAGTCCATCACCGTGCGTCGCTTCGCGCGCTCGCTCGACGAGTCGCGATACCGCGTGCTCGCCCTGCCCCACGGCGTGTCGACGGTGAGCGGCTTCCTCCGCTCGCTCAACCGGGTGCTGGAACTGCCGATGCGCCAGCACGCCAGCGACCTCTTCGACCAGGCCCAGGCCCACCTCGCCAGCCACGTGCCCGGCCGCGGGCCCCACCCCGTCATCGTCATCGACGACGCGGAGGGCATGAAGCCGGCGGTGCTCGACACCGTCCGGCGCCTGACGAACCACGCCATAGACGCCGAGGACCGGTTCAGCGTGCTCGTCGCCGGTACCGACGCGCTGCTGCGCACGCTGCGCGACCCGGCGCTGGAGCCCTTCAACACGCGCCTGTCCTTCGTCCACGCGCTCAAGCCCTTCAACCTCGAGGACACGAGGAACTACGTGGCCTTCCACCTGTCCCTCGCAGGCGCGCGCGACGGCCTGCTCGCCGACGGCGCCGTCCGCAAGCTCTTCCAGGCCAGCGGCGGCGTCGCGAGGCGCGTGAACCAGCTCGCCCTCCACGCGATGGTCCAGGCCGCCGTCGCCGGGCTCGACACGGTCTCCGCCGAGTTCATGGCCCAGCAACTCGCCGCGCACCCGCTCTACGACTCCACGGGTGCAGGGTGAGTCGCGACCTGCTCCGGCTCCTCGTGCCCCGCTGCTGGACCGGCGAGCAGGCGCTCGCCGCCGCCGGCCTGCTCCGCGCCGCCCTCGACGCCGTGTGGCGGGTCCACGGCGAGGAGATGGCGGGGGCAATGGGCGACTGGCCCGTCTCGCGGTGGGAGGACGTGCTGCCGCCGGGGCCGCCGGGGCGCGAGGAGATCGACGACGACGAGATCCCCTTCTAGGCACGGGCATCATGCCGTCGCGACCTCGTGTCGCCAC
Source organism: Deltaproteobacteria bacterium (assembly GCA_016875315.1). GTDB lineage: Bacteria > Myxococcota_A > UBA796 > UBA796 > SXON01 > SXON01. The sequence goes on from VGRQ01000877.1 coordinate 1,442, forward strand.
GCGTGGGACACCACTCCGGGCGGCGTCTCGCCGGTTCCACCGGTGGCCGCGAGCGGGATGGCCCGGGTGAAAACGCGTGGGACGGGACAG
>VGRQ01000878.1 GCA_016875315.1 Deltaproteobacteria bacterium
CTCCATCGTGAGCGTGGCGGCCGCCGTGGGCGTGGACGCCCAGAGCTCGTAGATCGGGTCGGCGGCATACTCGCCCACGCTCTCCAGCCGGGCAAACCAGTCGTCGCTGCCGCCGGGGGAGCTGTCTCCCCCAGCGCCCTGGAGCATCGCCACCACGATGGGGGTGTCGAACTTCTCCTGCACCGCCAGCTCCACGTGGCCGGGCGCCTCGATGCTGATCATCGGGTTGTCGCCGTCGAGGGTGGTGCCGTGCATCCCGAAGGTGAACATCATGCCGATGGGCTGGTCGTCGAGCGTGTCGAGGCGCATCATCGTCAGGTAGGGGTCCTTGTAGGAACCCACCGGGATGTCGTCGAAGAACTGCACGTCGTCGTTGTCGCCGCGCCGGTCGTGGTACACGAGCCCGTCGTCCCAGTCCTTGGCGCGGCTCACGCCGATCTTCGCCGGCTGCCTCGTCTCGAAGGCCTCGATGGCCACCGCCGACATCGTGTCGATCAGCCGCTCGTACACCTCGCGGTTGAAACGGTCAGAGCCGAGGTAGTAGGTCACCTGGTCGGAGAAGTCGCCGTAGGATGCGTGGCTGTGGTTGGTGGCCACCACGAGCTTGCCGTGCAGGTCGCGACCGGTGGCCTCGCCGATCTCGGCGGCGAGATCGTCCACCAGCATGTCGAAGGAGTAGATCACGTCGAGCTTGAGGATGACGAGGTCCTCGTCGCCGTTACTGATCCAGAAGGCCTTGGCCGGCACCCGCGTCTGCACGCCGGCCGAGGGGGCGAACTCGGAGCGATACTGGCTGTCGCGACGGTCGGCCTTGCCCGAGCCCCCGAAGCAGCCGCAGCGGGAGGTGTAGCCCGACAGCGGCGTGCCCACGGGCAGGTCGACGAAGGCCTCCGCGGCGCCGGCCTCCACCGCGCCGGCCACCGCGAGCGGCGCGCCCTTGTTCTCGGCCGCGGGATCGCAGCTTTCCGGCGCGGGCTCGGGATCGTCGGGACAGCCGGCGAGCAGGAGCGGGAGCGAGACGAGGTAGCGGCGCACGTGTACTCCGACGGGGAACGGATGATAATGCCGGGCGATGCCATCCGGCGACGCGGTCGTACTCGAGAACCTCGCTTCCGAAGTGTCGGGCGTGCAACGCCAGCGGGTGCGTAGCGACCGGGGGGGCACCGTGGAGGCCCTGGTGTTGCCGCCGGGGCGCGCGGAGCAGGTGCCCCAGGGGGGCATCTTCGCGGCGCATGCCTTCGACGGCACGCGACTGTTGCTGGGGCCTCCGCTCGCGCGGAAGGTGGCCGAGCTACGGCCGCCGCCACTGGTGGTGCTCGGTATCGCCGCGCGCATCCTGGAGGATCTCGACACGCTCCATCGCGTGGGTGGGGTACACGGGGGCATCGCGCCCGAGGGCGTTGGGGTCGACGAGCTGAACTGCCTCCGGGTGCGCCCGTGCCTGCACCTCGCGCAGGAATCCTCGCCGCAGGGCGACGTGGCCGCGCTCGGACGGGTGGTGGCCTCGCTGGTCGATGTGTCGCGACT
>VGRQ01000879.1 GCA_016875315.1 Deltaproteobacteria bacterium
TGAGCGCCGCGCGCTGGTGGAGCTCGGGGCCTGGGTCGCGGCGAGGTCGACGTGAGCAGGCCCGCGCGTGCCTTCCGCGTGCGCCGCCCGGGGCTGGTGGAGCCGTGGGGTGAGCCGGCCGAGGCGCTCGGCGTGCTGGGCCGTCCGATCCGCGAGCGGCAGGAGCTTGCTCTGGCGGCGGTGGGACTGCGCGTCGAGGCCGACGTCGACGAGCCAGGTCGCGACAACGATGCACTCTACCTCGACGCCGACGTCGACATCGCGCCGGGCGCGCTCGCCGCGTGGCTGAAGGCGGCGGCGACGGGCGCGCAGCTCGCCACCATCGAGCGCCCGGCGAGGGTCGGCGGGATCGAGGTGGAGGGACAGGTCTTCTTTCGCGATGGCGAAGGGGTGGCCGCTGCGACGCCGGGTGCCCAGGCGGCGCGGCTCGTGGGCTTGCGCTGGGGGGAGGCAACGCGGCCGGTGATGGTGCCGCCGCTCGGCCTCACTGGACGCGGGCCGCTCCCCGGGCCGTTCGGGCAGGGACAGGTGGTGGACTGGGCCATCGACCTGCGCACGGCGGTGACGGTGCGTCACTGGGTCCACTTGCTCCGCGCCCACCTCGCGGCGCTGGGTGTGGAGATCTGGACGCGCCTGACGCTGCGTCCACACGCGCTGTTGTGGACGTGGCTGCGCTACCCGCTGCGCCGCCACCTGTCGGTGGTGGGTCGAGGTTGCAAGATCCACCCCACGGCATCGATCGAGGGCTGCATCATCGAGGACGGCGCCAGCATCGGCGCGTTCAGCCACCTGCAGGGTTGTCACGTGGGGAAGGGGGCGATCGTGGAAGACCACGTCACCGCGCGGCTCTCCAGCGTGGGGGCTGGCGCGCACCTCTCGAACTACTCCATGTTCAACATGTCGGTGCTCGGCGAGCGATCGAGCTGCGGCCACATCGGGGCGCAAGCGAGCGTGATCGGTCGCGACACCTTCGTCTCGACCTTCGCCACGCTCCAGGACCTCAACCTGCGCGGCAACGTGAAGGTGTGGATGGACGGCGGCCTCCGCGACGTGGGCATCCCCTTCCTCGGCTGCGCCGTGGGCCACGGCGTGAAGATCGGCGCGGGCGTGAGCCTCGCGCCGGGGCGCGCCGTCCCGAGCGGCGTCAACCTCGTGGCCGAGGGCGCGGTGTCGCGGATCCCGCGCGACCTCGCGCCGGGCAACTACCGCGTCGTCAACGGGCAGATCCTCCCGGGATGACGGTTCTCCTCTGGCTGTGGGCCCTCGGCGGCCTCGCCGGGCGCCTGCTCGCGGTGGCCAAGCTGCGGGTGTTGTTCTCGCCACGGTGGCGACTGGAGCCGGCTGGCCCCCTCCCGGCCTCCGGCCACCCTCCCCCGCGGGCGGGGGAGGGAAGGGGAGTGGCGACGTGCCCCCTCCCGGCCTCCGGCCACCCTCCCCCGCGGGCGGGGGAGGGAGGGGGAGTGGCGACGTGCCCCCTCGCGGCCTCCGGCCACCCTCCCCCGCGGGCGGGGGAGGGAGGGGGAG
>VGRQ01000880.1 GCA_016875315.1 Deltaproteobacteria bacterium
TGATGGCGCGGGGACGCACCTCGCGGGCGCGCACGAAGGCGTCCTGGACTTCGGATTCAGACACGGGGCCGCTCCTCTGGGGGCAGCCGCCTATCGCAGCGAGGCCCAGGCGCGCTGCGAGGCGATGGCCAGGACGTGCAGCAGGCCACCTTCCTCGTCGACCGGCGGTCCCGCGAGGCCGGTGTCGGTGCCGGTGTCGGTGCCGGAATCCGCGTCGGTGTCGGCGTCGGTGTCGCCCTCCGGCGGGCGGCCGGTGTCGGCCACGCAGAGGCCGTCCATATTGAACTTCTGGCCGGAGTCGCAGGTGGGCGCGGGGCAGGCGAGGAGGAAGGCGAGCAACATCGGGCGGTGGGGTAACTCGGGAGCCTCAGCCGGCGCAGGGGTCGTCCCAGGGCTCGATCCGGTTGTTGGCCCAGTCGCACTCCTCCTCGTGGGCCGGGACGACCTCGATGACGCGGCGGTTGCCCCACGTGCTGCTGTCGAGGGTGAAGATGACGCAAAGACGAGCGCTGTCCCGAGGGGATTGCCTCCCCGAGCGTGGCGCGGTCGAGCTCCACGAGGCCGTCCGTGGGCGTGAAGCTGTACACCACGAGTTGTGCACCCTCGATTGCGTCGACGCTGCCGAGGTTCTCGGCGGCGACAGAGAGCTGCACGTAGCCATCGACGGTGTCGCAAGCCTCGGCGCAGGCCTCGGTGTCGAGTGTCGCGCAGGCGATCAGCAGCATCGCGACCATGGGGAGGCCAGGTGCGCGGGCCGATTACCCTGGTCGGCGGCGGCTCGCTGTCAAAAACTGGCCGGTTGATTTTTTTTGAGTTTGCGCGATCAGGTGCTGGCCCGGTCGATGGCCACCACGCCGCGCACCGCCTTCAGCTTGCGCACCAGCCCCTCGAGCTCGTTGATGTCGTGGACCGACACGCCGAGGTCGCACACGGCACGGTCGTCGTCGTCCATTCGCACGTCGGCCTTCCACAGGTTGATCTTCAGGCTGGAACAAACGCTGGTGATGGCGGCGAGCATGCCGGGGCGGTCTTCCAGGACGAGGTGGAGCAGGCTCTGGTGGAGGGTCTTGGCGGCGGCGTCCCAGCTCACCGGCACGAAGCGGTCGCTGTCGAGCCCCTTCACCGAGACACACTCCGCCTTGTGAATCGACAGGCCTCGACCTCGCGTGATGTAGCCGACGATGGTCTCGCCCTTCATCGGGCGACAACAGCGCGCGTAGTCTACGAGGATGTCGGTTTCCCCCGACACCACGATGGCGCTATCCGCGGGCTTGCGGACCTTCTGGAGTAGCGACTGGAAGGCGTTGGGAGTCGGCGCCGGCGCTTCCAGTGGCGGGACGAGGATGCGCAGCGCGTCGGTGGGCGACACGCTGCCCGCCACCACCTTCTCGGCGAGCTGCTCGAACTTGACGTAGCCGGCGGCCTCCATGCGGTCGACCACGTCCTTGTCGGCCAGGACCTTCTTCAGCGACTGTTGCTGCTTCTTGAGCGCGTTCTCCAGGATCTCGCGACCCAGC
>VGRQ01000881.1 GCA_016875315.1 Deltaproteobacteria bacterium
CGCCGGGCGCCTCGACCGAGGCGGCGCGACAACTGCTGAGCGCGGCCATGGCCGAGCCGGCGCCTGCCCCCGAGGCGGCGCCGGCCGCCCCGCCCGACACGGTGGTTACCCGCTTCAAGCGCTGGCGCGACCGCCTGCTCGACCTGTCGCTCAACAATCGGCTGTTGAACTACCGCCCCGGCGCCCGCACCGCGTTGCCCCTGCGCGTGCCCGGCCTGCCGCGCTTCGAGGACCTGCTCGCCAGCGACGCGGTGATGGAGCTGGTGCCTCGCCCCGAGGCCGACCCTCGCGACGCGCGCGACGCCGACCTCGCGGCGCGCAAGGTGAGCGAGGAATCGCTCGACGCCACGCGGCTCGCCGACCTCGAGCGGAAGCTGGTGCATGCCCCGATGCGCCCCGACGACCTGGTGGCCCACGCCGTGGCGCTGGACCGGGCCGCCCGCGCCGAGCGAGAGGAGGGCGGGGCCAACACCCTCTTCTGCGCGATCGGGCTCCTGCGCTGGTTCGAGACGGCGGAGAGCCCCACGCCCCGGCTGGCACCCCTGTGCCTGGTGCCTGTGCGCCTCGACTACGACCGCGTGTCGCGACGCGTGCGCCTGCGTCGGCTCGACGAGGAGCCGATGGCCAACGTCACCCTCGTGGAGAAGATGCGGCGCGACTACGCCGTGGACCTCTCGGGGATCGCCGTGCTCGACGCCGACGAGGCGGGCGTCGACGTGGCCGGCCTGTTGCGACGGGCACGGACCGCGATCCAGCGGATGCCACGCTGGGAGGTACACGACGAGGCGCACCTCGGCCTGTTCTCCTTCACCAAGTTCCTCATGTGGCGCGACCTCGACCAGAACGCCGAGGTGCTGATGCGCAGCGAGGTGGTGCGCCACCTCGCCGAGGGCGGGCGCCATCCCTTCGAGGATCGCGTGGGGGAACCCGAGCCCCGGGGGCTGGACGACGCCCTGCCGCCCGAGGCGCTGCCCACGGTACACGACTGCGACTCCACGCAGCTCTCGGCGGTGTCGGCGGCGCTCGCCGGGCGCAGCTTCGTGCTCCAGGGGCCACCGGGAACGGGCAAGTCGCAGACCATCACCAACCTCATCGCGGCGGCGCTCGGCGAGCAGAAGACCGTGCTGTTCGTCTCGGAGAAGATGGCCGCGCTGGAGGTGGTGTTCCGGCGGCTGCGCGACGCGGGCCTCGGGGACTATTGCCTGGAGCTGCACTCGCGACAGGCCAACAAGCGCGAGGTGGCGCTGTCGCTCGGCCGGGCCCTCGACCGCGTGGACCGGGCGAGCGACGCGGACTGGAGCGCCCGGTCCGCCGAGCTGGGCGCCCTCCGCGGCCAGCTCAACGACTACGCACGCGCCCTGCACGCCCCGCGCCCCCTGGGGCTGAGCTTCTACGCGGCGAGTAGCCGCCTGCTGGCGCTGGCGAGCGCACCGGACGTCCGGGTGAATCTCGCCGCCGTGGCGGCGCTGGACCGCGCGGCCTGGGCGGGCATGGCCGCCGCCCTC